>DASXYQ010000369.1:0-6321 GCA_036502445.1 Roseiarcus sp.
GTCCATTCGCTATATCACGCACGGCGAGCCGACGGTCGGGATGAAAGCATTTATTCCGGGCCGCCGCCTTAGAATATCGGTGATGTGGTCGCTCGACACCGAGGCAATGGCGTGGATTGCCTCGTGGCGGTCGACGCCCCGAAGATCATCCAGCACCAAGATCGCAACCTTCGTATCAAACACGTTCGCATCCCCGTGTGACCCACACGCGTTGACAAGCTGAACCGTCAGGTCAGTACCTCGCCTCCCGCGAGAATTTTGCGCACTAGCGGAACGACCTTGCGGCCGTAGAGCTCGATGCAGCGCATCAGTTTGTCGTGCGAAAGCGTCCCGGCGCTGTATTTCAGGTCGAAGCGGGAAATGCCGAGCGCTTTCGCGGTCTCAGCGATCTTGCGCGCGACCGTTTCCGGTGCGCCGACATAGAGCGAACCGTGCTCGATCTCCCGAATGAACTCCTCGGGCGCCATCGGAGGCCAGCCGCGCTCGCCGCCGATCCGATCGCGCATGCGCTTGTAATCGGGGTACAACTCTTCGCGCGCCTGTTGGTCGCTGTCCGCGACATAGCCGGGGGAATGCACGCCGATCTCGCGCGGGGGCTTGCCCAGCTGCGCATAGGCTCGAAGGTAGAGATCGACATAGGGCCGGAACCGCTTGGGATCGCCGCCGATGATGGCGAGCATCAGCGGCAGATCGTAGCGCACGGCGCGGATGACGGATTCGGGGCTGCCGCCGACGCCGATCCAGGTCTTGAGCGTTCCGATCTCGATCGGCGGGTAGACGCGCTGATCGGCGAGCGGCGGTCGCGTCCGCCCGTTCCAGGTCACGGGCTCCTGTCGCAGGAGGGCCGCGAACAGATCGAGCTTGTCTTCAAACAATTCCTCGTATCGCGAAAGCTCGAACCCGAATAGCGGAAACGACTCGGTGAAAGACCCGCGCCCCAGGATGACCTCGGCGCGGCCGTTCGACACCGCATCGAGTGTTGCAAAACGTTGGAAGACGCGAATGGGGTCGTCCGAGCTAAGCACCGTCACTGCGGAGCCCAGACGAATGCGCCGCGTGCGGCCCGCGATCGCCGCCAGCAGCACCTCGGGGGCGGAGATCGCGAAATCGGCGCGATGATGCTCGCCGACGCCGATGAAATCTATATCCAGTTCGTCCGCGAGCACGGCCTCTTCGACGACGTCGCGCAGCACCCGCGCATGCGAAAGCAATTTGCCATCGGCGCCCGCCGTAACGTCGCCGAAAGTATCAAGGCCGAGTTCGAGAGGCCGCGCCATAGGGAATCCCGTCGAGTTCCAGCCGGCGCTCGCGCGGCCCCAGGCTCAAATAGAACGCGCACAAGCCCGGCGCAACAAGTCGAAGCCGCGGCGTCCTCGGAACGCTCCATAGTTCTCGCCACTTATGGGGAAGCCGCGCCATTCGGTTGGCGCGGCCGGGCGCTTGCACGATATGAAACGGCCTTGCGATGGCAAATAGTCTTTCCAGGATCGGCGAAGAGGCGGCCCATTGCACGCGCTGCCCCCTTTATCTCAACGCGACGCAGACGGTATTCGGCGAGGGTCCCGCGACCGCGGCTATGATGATGGTCGGCGAGCAGCCTGGCGACCGGGAGGACATCGCCGGCCGGCCATTTGTCGGACCTGCGGGCCAAATGCTCGACCGCGCGCTGGCCGAAATCGGGCTGGACCGCGGATCGGTCTATGTCACCAATGCGGTCAAGCACTTCAAGAACGAGCCGCGCGGGAAACGACGTCTTCACAAGCGGCCGGACAGCCGCGAGATTCAGGCCTGTCGGTGGTGGCTCGATCTCGAGCTCGACGTCTTGAAGCCCAAGTTCGTGGTGGCTCTCGGCGCGACCGCCGCGGCCGCGCTGATGGGCCGAACGCTCGTCCTGGCGCGCGAGCGCGGCCGGCTGCTGCGCTGGTCGGACGGTCGCGCCGGGCTTGCGACCATCCACCCTTCCGCGATCCTGCGAATGCGCGGCGAGGCGGAGAGGCGCGAAGCCTTTTCCGGCTTCGCCGGCGATTTGCGTGAGGCCGTCCGGCTCGTCGAGACCGAGGTGACAGCGTCTTAACCGACGGTAACGATGCCGGGACGAGCCGTTTCGATTGTCCGGGTCCGTGGTCGTGACGTCGCCTTACAGCGCTTCAATTGCAGAAAATCGCCCAGATCGAAGATTTGCATTGCTTGCACATGTCCGCGATCTGGTCGACCACGTAATCCAGATCATGCTTCGAGTCCGCGACGACCGCGCCCTCGTCATCCCATCTGTGTCCGTTAATGGTGAAGGGGCCTTTGCAAACCCACTTCGGGCGGAAGGAATTGATGTGTTCCGCATTCTTACGAAAGTATATTTTGTAAAAAGAATCAGCCTTGCTCAATGCTTCCGCCGTCACGCAGGCCTGAATCGCCCGCCTGGCGCGTTGTTCGAAATCGTCGGGTTGCCCGCAATGCGTAACCAACGCTTCCTCGAACGCCAGCAATTTTATTCGCTTCCATAGACCGTCTTCCTGCGCCTTGTTCAATTTCGTGAAATCAAGCCGCCCGTAACCCGTGTCCGCTTCGGCCTGCGCCTGGGAAGTCGAGCAGAGCGCCATGATCGCAAACAGCAGCATCGAAAAGACCATCTTCGGCGTCCGGAAAGCCGGCATCAATTGCAACTCGGTTTCGTGTCACGGATGAGATCGATATTGTTGCGAACCTGCGGGAAGGTCAAGCCGCCCTTCTCCCGCACTTGCGGGGTTTCTCTGAGCTCGGAATCGCGGCTACGCCCTGACCGCAACCCTCTCCCGCGAAGCGGGAGAGGGGGATGGTCGCGGATCGGTTCATATCGGTCCCCTATCGGTCGTCCCCCGATTGACTTCGCCGCCCCTTTTCCCTATACGCCGAACTCGCTCACAGCGCGGCCTTCGGCCGCGTTTTGTTTTGTCGCCTCTGGCGGCGAGGCGGAGCGAAAACCTAGAGGTCCTTCAACTGCAAAAAAGCCGGCCGCGCGGACGACCCGCGTAGAGCCGTTTTGAACACGGAGAAAACGATGTTCGCAGTCATCAAGACGGGCGGCAAGCAATACAAGGTCGCCGCCGACAACAAGATCACCGTCATGTCGCTCGAGGGCGACGCGGGCGCGAGGGTGACGTTCGCCGAAGTGCTCGCGCTGTTCGACGGCGAGACGAGCCAGATCGGCGCGCCGTTCGTTGCGGGCGCGAGCGTCGTCGGCGAAATCGTCGAGCAGACGCGCGGCGCCAAGGTGATCGCCTTCAAGAAGCGGCGGCGCAAGAATTCGCGCCGCAAGCGCGGCCACAAGCAGGATCTGACGATCGTCAAGATCGTAGAGATCCTGGCCGGCGGCGCCGAGCCATCGGCCGCCGCGGAGAGGGAACCGGTCGCGGTCGAGACGGCCGGCGCATCGGAGAATGCGCCGATGGCGGTCGCGGCGCCTTCGGTTCCGGCGGAGGCAGCCGAGTCGCCCCCCGCCCCCGAACAAGTCGAATGAGGTTCCCTCGTCGGGCCGATTGAATTACCATAGGCGTCATAGGATGCGCTCCGGCGCGACGCCTGAAGTTTGGAGCGGGTGAGATGGCTCATAAGAAGGCAGGCGGTTCGTCGCGCAACGGCCGCGATTCCGACGGTCGCCGACTAGGCGTGAAGAAATTCGGCGGCGAACGCGTGCTCGGCGGCAACATTCTGGTCCGCCAGCGCGGCACGAAATTCCATCCCGGCCGCAATGTCGGCATCGGCACCGACCATACTTTGTTCGCCACCGCAGCAGGCGTGGTCGTTTTCGAACAAAAATCGACCCGCCAATATGTATCGGTGGATGCATCGGTGGCCGCGCGAGACGCGGCCCAATAATCGGCGGGGATGGACGAGACCCCGCCGCGGCGCCTAAGCCCCTGCGGACGGTCTCGTGCCCAAGCCCGAGGAAATGAAAGGCGAAACTCCTTTCAACGTCCGGTAAGCCTGAACGCTTACGAAGGGGATACGCGGCGCCGTATCTCCTTCGTCGTTTCGGGGCCTTCGCGCCCCTGCACCGGAGCGAACATGTTTCCCGATATCGCCCGAGACGATATCTTTCGACTGGAGACGGCGCGGTTGTGGCTGCGTTGGCCCCGAGCCGCCGACGCTCCCGCGATACAACGCTATTGCAGCCGCTGGGAAGTCGCGCGCTACACCGCGCGCATTCCCCATCCCTATCCCCCGGGCGCCGCGGAGCGCTTCATCTACGCAGCGCGCGAGGGCAACGGCTCGGGGCGCGAGCTGACGCTCGTGCTGACGCCGATCCGCGGCAGGCGAGAGGCGATCGGCGCCGTCGGCCTCGAGCTTCGCGGCTGGGACCGGCTGGCGCTCGGGTACGTCCTCGCGCCCGAATTCTGGGGCAAGGGCTACACGAGCGAGGCGGTCGCGGCGATGGTGGAGGCGGCGTTCTCATTGACCCAGGCGATCGAGATCAGCGCCACCGTGAGGGTAGAGAATCCGGCCTCGCGCCGCGTGCTCGAGAAGGCGAGATTTCGTTTCGCCGGCGCGGGTCGAGAGAGCGCGCCCGCGCGGGGCGGCCTGGTCGAATGTGAACGGCTCGCGCTCGACCGCGCGGATTGGGCGGCGCGTCCCCGGAATTGGTTCGTGAGCGAGAGCGTCCATGAAATTTCTTGACCAGGCGCGCGTCTATGTCCGCTCGGGCGACGGCGGCGCCGGCTGCGTCTCTTTCCGGCGCGAGAAGTTCATCGAGTTCGGCGGTCCCGACGGCGGCGACGGCGGGCGCGGCGGCAACGTCGTGGTCGAATGCGCCGGCGGCCTCAACACGCTGATCGACTTTCGCTATCAGCAGCATTTCAAGGCCAAGACCGGCATGCACGGCATGGGCAGAAATCGGGCGGGCGGCCGGGGCGCCGACGCGGTGTTGAAAGTGCCCGCCGGCACCCACGTGTTCGAGGAGGGAAGCGAGGAACTGATCGCCGACCTCACGCGGGAGGGGGAGCGCGTCGTCATCGCCAAAGGCGGCAACGGCGGCTTCGGCAACGCCCATTTCACCACCTCGACCAATCGCGCGCCGCGCCGCGCCAACCCCGGCCAGCCCGGGATCGAGCGCACCATCGTTCTGCGCCTGAAATTGATCGCCGACGTCGGCCTCGTCGGGCTCCCGAACGCCGGCAAGTCGACGCTGCTCGCGACGGTTTCGGCGGCGCGGCCGAAGATCGCCGATTATCCCTTCACCACGCTGCATCCTGGCCTCGGCGTCGTGAAGATCGACGACCGCGACTTCGTGCTCGCCGACATTCCGGGCCTGATCGAGGGCGCCCACGAAGGTCACGGGCTCGGCGACCGCTTCCTCGGCCACGTCGAGCGCTGCGGCGCGCTGGTGCACCTGGTCGACGCGACCGGCGAACACGCCGGCAGCGCCTATCGCACGATCCGCAAGGAGCTCGCCGCCTATGGCGGCGGAATCTCGGAAAAGGCGGAGATCGTCGCGCTGTCCAAAGTCGATGCGGTCGACGAGGAGATGTTGAAACTGCAACGCGAGCGCCTCAAGCGCGCGATGCGGACCTATGGTCCGCCGATCGCCCCGGGCGCCAAACGGCCGCCGCCACTCGACCTGTCCGCGGTCGCCCGCCAGGGCGTGACCGAGGTGCTGCGCGCGGCGTTGAGGGAGGTAGAGGCGAGTCGGTCACAAGAAGCGGTGGAGGGCGCGCCAGCGGAGGCCTGGACGGCGTGACTGATCCCGTCAGGAACAGGCGCCCTACCCGAAGCGAAGCAACCCAGACAAGGCCGACCGCGCGCCGATCCGAGGTTCAGGTTTCTGCGCAGAGCGCGGAGAAGATGCCGCGGCTGCGAGCCTCATGTGCATATTTCGAGCATGCTCCCGTTCCCCAACGGTCGGCTCCCTGGCGGCTTGGCAGGAATCTAATTCACAGCTCCCTGGCGTGTCGAATTCCCTGCTGGCAGGGAAAAAAGCAGGGAATTTCGGCGATTCGGCCTCTTTCCGCGAAAATTCGTGTCAAAAACGTTCGCCAATTCAGCAGTTTGCAGCTGAATTCCCTACGCGGCGAGCAGGGAATTATTTCGGGCGAGCAGGGAATCAGATCTGCCGAGCAGGGAATTCGGCGCGAAATCGATCCACGCGCCAAAATTCCCTAAAGGCGGTGAAAGTCATTTCTAAGTAATCAACAAAGGAGGTCGCGATTAACTAAACCGGTCCAATTCGCTATATCACGCACGGCGAGCCGACGGTCGGGATGAGCATTTATTCCGGACCGCCGCCTGAGCCGCGTAGGGACACTACTTCAAGGAAATAGTAAGCCCACCAACCGCGAGCGACAGTTTGAA
>DASXYQ010000370.1:0-11088 GCA_036502445.1 Roseiarcus sp.
GCCGCTCGTTCTCGCCGCCGTCGCCGCGAAAGACGATCGTCCGCTTGTCGCCCAGCAGCAGCGCGGCGTCGCGATGGACCGCTACATAACTCGGATGGAAAACCGCTTGTATCGACGCAGTCGCGCGGAAAGGATTGAGGCCGCGCACTAGGGAGTTCACGGGCGAGCGCAGGCCGAGGATGGGTTTCAGCGCCATCATCCGCGCGAGTTCCGAGCTCAGACGCTCGAGCGAGAGATAGGCGAAGTTTCTTTGTCCCAGATGCTCGGCGGCCTCCGCGAAATCGGCGGCGAGCGGCACGCCGAGCCGCGACAGTGTCTCGCCCACATAGAGACGTCCCTCGGTAACTCCGTCCTGCCCGTGCATCGCGACCCGCCAACCCGCCTGCGCCATCAGCAGCGCCGCGAGGAGGAACCACGGCAATTGCCGCTTCTTGCCGGCATAGGCGGGCCAGTCGAGATCGACGCTCGGCGCATCGGTCGGCGGCGACGCCGCCCGCGCGGCGCGGATGAAGCCCGCGATCTCCTCCCCTGTTTCCTCCTTGATGCGCAGCAGCATCAGGAACGCGCCGAGCTGTTCGGGCAGCGTCTCTCCGGCCAGGATCATGGCCATCGCCTGCTCGGCTTCGTCGATCGTCAGGGCGCGGGTCAGCGTCTTGCCGCGACCTAACAGTCTAACGAAGCGCGCGAAGGGATGGGGAGCGGCAACCATCGATGGCCTCTTTCGACACGATCTTTCGAGGCAGGCCTTACGCCGCGGCCGCAAAGAACGCTATGGCTTCGCCGTGACGTTCATGATCGACGAAACTCTGGACGCGCGCGGGTTGAAATGTCCGCTGCCGGTCCTGCTCGCGAAGAGGGCGCTCAGGAGAGTCGCCCCCGGAAGCCTGCTGGAGGTCCTCGCCACGGATCGGGGCGTCGACGCCGACTTTGGCGACCTTTGCGAGCTGACCGGGGCCGTTCTCATCGATTCGTCCTTCGCCGACGGCGTTTACCGCTTCGTTCTGCGCGCTTCTGAATAAATGCAGCGCAGTGCATACAAAACGGAGCGCATTGCATGCCAGCCGATGCATAGAAAAGAGGCGCCTCGCCTTCGGAACGGTCGTGACCGCCCGTCGTCCGGATTACCTTCTGCATTTTTCGTAGCCTCGAAAGGGCATTGCCCTATCGCAGACCGGCGTCGCGTCAAGCCGGACGCATGGCATTTGGCATAGCGATTGCTAGATCGTGGACCTGAATGGCCTTCGCGACGCGCGCGCCATCCCAGGGAGCAACTCTATGCGTTCATCTCCAGTATCACGCCGAACATTCCTGCAAACCGCCGCGGGCGGCGCGCTCGGCCTCGCCTCCAGCCTCGCCACGACCGGAAGCGCTCTGGCGGCTGACTTGACGGTTGGCATCGTCTATGTCGGCGCGAAGGACGACTTCGGATGGAACCAGGCGCATGCCGTCGCCGCCGCCGCGCTCAAGCTGGTCCCGGGCGTCACTGTCGTTGAGGAGGAGAACGTTCCCGAGACCGACGCGTGCGCCAAGACGATGGAATCGATGATCAACCTCGACGGCGCCGGCCTGATCCTTGCCACGTCGTTCGGTTATTATACGCCTTTCGTCGTCGATGTGGCCAAGAAGTACCCAAAGGTCGAGTTCCGCCATGCGGCCCCGCTGTGGAATAAAGACAAGGACCCCAAGAACGCCGGCAGCTATTTCGGCTATCTCAACCAAGCCCACTATGTCGACGGCGTCGCGGCGGGCCTCTGCACCAAGTCCAACAAGATCGGCTTCGTCGCCGCCAAGCCGATCGCGAGCGTGCTCAGCAACATCAATTCGGTGCTGCTCGGCGCCCGCAAGACCAATCCGAAGGCGATCGTGCAGGTGATCTTCACCGGGGACTGGTCGATGCCGGTGCGCGAGGCCGAGGCGGCCAACGCGCTCGTCGACGCCGGCTGCGACGTCATCACTTGCCACGTCGATTCGCCCAAGGTGGTGATCGAGACGGCGGAGAAACGCGGCGTCAAGACCTGCGGCCACAACGCCAGCCAGGCGCCGCTGGCGCCGAAAGGCTTCATCACCGGCGCGGAATACAAGTGGTCGACCATCTACAAGGGCTATGCGGCCGACCTCGCCGCGGGCAAGACGCTGCCCAACTTCTTGATCGGAGGCTATGAGAGCGATTTCGTTCAGAACACCCCGTTCGGCGCCGGCGCGACGGAAGCCGCCAAGTCTGCGGCCACGGCGGCGATCGCGGACATGAAGAACAAAGTGCCGATTTATGTCGGTCCGCTCAAGGACAACAAGACCGGCAAGGTGGTGATCGACAAGACCTATGGCAATCTCGACCCGTACCTCGACCAGATGGACTACCTGCTGGAAGGCGTCGTGGGTTCGATCACCTGAGCGGGCGCGGACATGAGTTCGGGAGCTCCGACGGCGAGTGAACTGCCGTCGGCGCTGGGGGCGGGAAAGCCGCCCTCGGCGCCGGCCGTGCGCTACGATATTGGAGTTCGGCTCCGCGCGAATTCGGAATATGTCGCCATTCCGGTGTTCGCGCTGTTGATGGCGGCGATACTGTTTGCGCTGTTCCTGTTGGCGATTGGAAAATCGCCCGCCGAATTCATCGATTACGTCTGGCGCGGCGGGTTCGGGACGGCGTTCTCGTTCCAGAATACCTTGCAACGCTCCTCGCCCCTGATCCTGACCGCGCTAGCGGTGGCGATCCCGGCGCGCATCGGCCTGATCATGATCGGCGGCGAGGGCGCGCTGGTGCTCGGCGGCTTCGCCGCGGCGGCGATCGCCGTGCCGATTGTGGGCGCCGTCCCGCCGATCGTCGTGATTCCCATCATGGTGGCGACTGCGCTCGTGGTAGGCGCCGTCTGGGTCGGAATCGCCGGCTATCTGAGGTACGCGCGCGGCGTCAACGAGACGATCTCGTCGCTGCTGCTGACTTACATCGGCATCGCGATCATGAACTTCTTCGTCGAGGGGGTGATGCGCGATTCGAGCAACCCCAACAAACCCTCGACCAAGCCGATCGGCGACGCCTACATGGTCGGCCACATCCCCGGCACGGACGTGCATTGGGGCTTCGCCGTCGGCGTATTGCTGTCCATCGCGCTCTACGTTCTGATGACGCGCACAACGTTCGGCTTCGCAGCCCGGGTCACTGGGGGCAACTATCGCGCCGCGCTCGCGCAGGGGCTGCCGGTCGGCAAGATCATGGTCAGCTGCGCGATGATCGCGGGCGCCTGCGCGGGCTTGGCCGGCTATTTCGAGGTCGCGGCGATTCAAGGGCGCGCCAACGCCTCGCTCGCCGCGGGTTACGGCTTTACCGGTATTTTGGTGTCGTTTCTGGCGCGTCATAATCCGGTGGTCATCGTTCCCGTCGCGATATTGTTCGGCGGTCTCGTCGCCTCCGGCGGGCTGATCCAGCGCCGCATGGGCCTGCCCGACGCCACTGTGCTCGTGCTGCAAGGCCTCATCTTCGTGGTGCTCTTGACTTCGGAGACGCTGTACGGGCGCTTCGCCATCTTTCGCGCCGGCGACGCCAAGGAGCGCACATGAACGCCGGGCTGCTCACGGTTCTGATCGCCATGCTGGGCGGCGCCATCCGCGTTTCGACGCCGTTCATGTTCGTGGCGGTCGGCGAATGCCTCACGGAGAAGTCGGGCCGAGTCAATCTCGGCCTCGAGGGCACGCTGGTGCTGGGCGCCATGGTCGCCTACGCGATTTCGTACCAGACCGGCTCGCCCTGGGTGGGCGTGTTCGCCGCGGGCGTCGCCGGCTCACTATTGGGCGCGATGCACGGATCGATCTGCAGCCTGCCGCGCGTCAACGACGTCGCGGTCGGCATTGCGATGATGCTGTTCGGCACCGGCGTCGCGTTCTTCTTCGGCAAACCCTACATCCAGCCGACCGCGCCTCGGCTGAGCTCGATTCCGTTCGGCGGGTTCAGCGACAATCCCAACCTGCGTAGCGCGCTCGACATCAACCCGCTGTTCTTCGTCGGCATCGCGGTCGCGGTGTTGATGGCCTGGGCATTCGCCAACACGCGCTGGGGCCTGACCGTGCGGACCGTCGGCGACAGCGCCGCCGCGGCGAAGGCGATGGGCATCTCGGTCGATTTCGTGCGCTTGCTTTCGACCATCGTCGGCGGCTTCCTCGCCGGCGTAGGCGGCGCGTTCCTTTCGCTGTCCTATCCCGGCTCCTGGAACCAGGGGCTGTCCTCCGGACAGGGCCTGATGGCGGTGGCGCTGGTGATCTTCGCGCGCTGGAGCCCGTTGCGCTGCGTGCTGGCGGCGCTGCTGTTCGGCGCCGCAGGCGCGCTCGGCCCGGCGCTGCAATCGGTCGGCATCACCCAGGGCTATTACTTCTTCAATGCGGCGCCCTACATCCTGACGCTCGCGCTCATGATCGCGACCTCCAGCACGACGCGTTCGGCCCGCGACATGCCCGGCGAATTGTCCATGGCGAAGTGAAGCGGAGCCGAGCCCATGAAGGCCGACCTGAAACAGAGTTGCGAACGCGTCATCGCGAACGCGGCGGAGTAGACATGCCGACGGTCCGAGCCAATCCCTACGCCTGGCCCTACAACGGCGACTGGCGTCCCGACAATACAGCGCTGATCGTCATCGACATGCAGATCGACTTCTGCGGAGAGGGCGGATATGTCGACCGTATGGGCTACGACCTCTCGCTGACGCGCGCGCCGATCGAGCCGATCAAGGCGCTGCTCGCCGCGATGCGCGACAAAGGCTACCATGTCATCCACACCCGCGAGGGGCATCGCCCCGACCTCGCGGACCTGCCCGACAACAAGCGTTGGCGCTCGCGCCAGATCGGGGCCGGCATCGGCGATCCCGGCCCCTGCGGCAAGATTCTGGTGCGCGGCGAGGCCGGCTGGAACATCATCGACGAACTCGCGCCGGCGCCCGGTGAGCCCATCATCGACAAGCCAGGCAAAGGCTCGTTCTGCGCGACCGACCTCGAGCTGATCCTTCGCTCGCGCGGCATCGAGAACCTGATGCTGACCGGCATCACCACCGATGTCTGCGTGCATACTACGATGCGCGAGGCCAATGATCGCGGCTTCGAGTGCCTCTTGATCACGGACGCCTGCGGCGCCACCGACGCCGGCAATCATCAGGCGGCGATCAAGATGGTGACGATGCAGGGCGGCGTGTTCGGCGCAGTCGCCGACTCCAAGGCCGTCCTCGCGAGCCTGCCGTGACGACGCGCCGGGCATTCGTGCATCGGCTGTCCGCGAGGGCGCCCGACGACGTCTCCGGTTTCGAAGCCGGCGTCAAAGACGGAACGATCGACGCGGACTGCGTCGTCGCCGTATTCGGCAAGACCGAGGGCAACGGGCTTGTCAACGACTTCTCGCGCGGATTCGCGACGCGCGCGCTGCAAGATGCGCTCAGAGCGCGTCGCGAAGACGGCGACGCCGACGAGGCCTGCATCGTCATGTCCGGGGGAACCGAGGGGGCGCTCGCGCCGCATTTCCTGGTGTTCGAGGTGCGCGAGTCGGGTTGGCCAGAGGTTCCCGGCGCCCTCGCCGTCGGGCGGGCGCGCACGCCGCCGCTGCCCTACGAGCATCTCGGCCGCCTGGCGCAAGTCGATGCGGTGGCAAACGGGGTGCGCGCCGCGATAGAAGACGCCGGCATCGAAGCGGCCGAAGGGGTCCATTTCGTTCAGATCAAATGCCCGTTGCTGACGGTCGATCGCGTCACTGAGGCGGAAGGACGCGGCCGGACGACCGTTACGCGCGACACGCTGAAGTCGATGTCGCTTTCGCGCGCGGCTTCGGCGCTCGGCGTTGCCGTCGCGTTGCGCGAAGTCGATCGCGAGCGCCTGACGGACGAGGCGATCGGGCGCGATTGGTCGCTCTATTCGTCGCGCGCCTCGACCTCGGCCGGCGTCGAACTCGCCGACCACGAAATCGTCGCGCTCGGCACGGCGCCGGGCTGGAGCGGGCCCTTGCGGATCGGGCACGCCGTAATGGCGGACGGCATCGACATCGAGCCGGTGCGCACGGTGCTGGCCGGGCTAGATCTCGCCGCGCCAGGCCAGTTGGCCGCCGCGCAGCGGAATCGCGTAGTGGCGATGCTCGCCAAAGCGGAGGCGGGGTCGATGGGGACGCTCAGGGGCTATCGGCACACGATGTTGAATGATTCCGACATTTCCTCCACGCGCCACGCGCGCGCCTTCGTCGCCGGCGCGTTGGCGGCCCTGGTCGGGCACGCCGAGATCTTCGTCTCCGGCGGCGCCGAGCACCAGGGTCCAGATGGCGGCGGCCCGGTCGCGATCATCGCGATCGAAGCGCGCTCTCCAGCAGAGGCCGGAATATGACCGACGCCCAAACACTCGCCAAGACCTTCGGGTCCACGCGCGGGCCGTCGCTGGAGACCATCGGGATGACCAAGACCTTCGGGCGCTTTACCGCGCTCGACAACGTCTCGGTCAACGTTCCCGCCGGCACGTTCCACGCACTGCTGGGCGAGAACGGCGCGGGCAAGTCGACGCTCGTCAAATGCGTGATGGGCTTCTATACGCCCGACAAGGGGACCCTCAAACTCAACGGGAAGGTAGAGGACGTCAAGAACCCGCGCGACGCGCAGGCGCTCGGCGTCGGCATGGTCTATCAGCATTTCACGCTGGTGCCGTCGCTGACCGCGGCCGAGAATCTCGTCGCCAGCCGCGCCGACGCGCCGGCGGTGATTCAATGGCGCAAGGAGCGCGAGCGACTGGAGGCGTTCCTCGCCAAAATGCCGTTCCGAGTGCCGCTCGACCGGCCGGTTTCCTCGCTGGCGGCGGGCGAGAAGCAGAAGCTCGAAATCCTCAAGCTGCTCTACCTCGATCAGCGCTTTCTCATCCTGGACGAGCCGACCTCGGTGCTGACGCCCGGGGAGGCCGACGAAATCCTCGGTTTGCTGAAAGCGATGGCGCATCGCGGCGAGATCACGGCGCTGATGATCACGCACAAGTTCCGCGAGGTCGATTCGTTCTGCGACGACGTCAGCGTGCTCCGCCGCGGCGCCAAGGTCGGCGGCGGCAGGGTCGGCGAGCTGACGACGCGCGAAATGGCGGCGTTGATGATTGGCGACGCGGTGGTCCGCCCCTCCGCGGCGCGCGTGGACAAAGGCAAGCACGCCAAGGTCCTCGAGATCGCCGGGCTGTTCGTCGAGAACGATGAGGGCCGCGACGCCGTCGCCGGCTTCGATCTCACGGTGCGCGCCGGCGAGATCGTCGGCATCGCCGGCGTTTCTGGCAACGGCCAGAGCCAGCTGGTCGAGGCGCTGTCGGGCCAGCGGCCGATCAAGCTCGGCCAGGTGCTGGTCCGCGACCAGAATTTCGAGCCCAAGCGCGATCACTTCGACAAGTTCAAGGTGTTCGGCCTGCCCGAGGAGCCGCTGAAGAACGCGACCGCGCCGACGATGTCGGTCGCCGAGAACATGGCCTTCCGGGCTTTCGACAAGCCGCCGATCGCCTCGCTCGGCTGGTGGCTCTCGCCGGGGCCGATGCGGACCCGCGCGCGCGAACTGATCGCCAAGTACAACGTGAAGACTGTGTCGCCCGACGCGCCGATCCGTGATCTTTCCGGCGGCAACGTGCAGCGGGCGGTGCTCGCGCGTGAATTGTCCAACGACGTCGACGTCCTGATCGTCGCCAACCCCTGCTTCGGCCTCGATTTCGTTTCCGTCGCGGACATTCGCGCGCAAATCATGGAGCAGCGCAATCGCGGCGCGGCTGTGCTGCTGGTCTCCGAGGACCTCGACGAGATTCTCGAATTGTCGGACCGCGTCGCGGTGATCTCGGAGGGCAAGGTGGCCTATCTCACCGACGGCGCCGGCGCCGACCGCACCACGATCGGCCGCCACATGGCGGGCCATTGAGGTGAGCCGTCTTAGGAGGAGAGAGGGGAAGGGCTCATTTCAATGACGCGCCCGACTAGCGAGTACCTACGCTTCACAAAACGACTTTGGAGAGGCCGGCTACCCTAATACCGCGCCAGCTTTATGAGCCGGTCGAGATCGACATGCTCCGCTACATGCGCTGCGAGTTCGTCGAGCGTGCGTTCGACCGTCGCCTCATAGGCGAGGTCCGAGGCGACGCCGAGCGTAGCGAGCCAAGCCGCGCGCTGGGAATCGGCCGCGAACAGGCCGTGGGCGTAAGCGCCCATTATCAGCCCGTCCTGCGAGATCGCGCCGTCCTGTCGCCCGTCGGGGTAGCGCAGCAGCGGTCGCGCGGTTGCGGGGCCCGTCGTGCGCCCGATATGCATTTCATACCCCTCGAAGCGGGCGCCATTGGCGAGGCAGGTTCCGGCTACGGCGACCAGCGTCTTGTCGCCGCGCACCGTCGTCTCGACGTCGAGCAGGCCGAGCCCCGCGACTTCGCCGGCAGGGCCTTCGGCGCCTTCGGGATCGGCGATGCGGCGGCCCAGCATCTGATAGCCGCCGCACAGCCCGAGCACGCGGCCGCCGCGCCGCACATGCGCGAAGAGATCGATGTCCCAACCTTGCGCGCGAAAGAACGCGAGATCGGCGATCGTCGCCTTGCTTCCCGGCAGAATGACGAGATCGCAAACGGGGAGGGGCTCGCCCGGGGCGACCATGACGAGATCGACGTTCGGCTCGAGCGAGAGCGGATCGAACTCGTCGAAATTGGCGATGCGCGCGAGTCGGGGCACGGCGATCGTCACTCCGCTATGGCGTGTCGGACCTGCGCGCTCCAGCGCCATGCCGTCCTCGGCGGGCAGTCTTTGCGCGGCGGCGAAATGCGGGATCATCCCGAGCGACGGCCACAACGTGCGCTCCTCGATGAGCCGAAGCCCTTCGGCGAAAAGACTTGGGTCACCGCGAAACTTGTTGATGAGGAAGCCGACGACCATCGCTGCATCCTCGGGCGCGATCACCACCTTCGTTCCCACGATCTGCGCGATGACGCCGCCGCGATCGATGTCGCCGATCATGATCACCGGCGTATCAGCGGCGCGCGCGAAGCCCATGTTGGCGATGTCGCCGCTGCGCAGATTGACCTCGGACGCGCTGCCGGCGCCCTCGACGAGCACCAGATCGGCCTCTGCCTTCAACCGTCCGAAGCTTTGGAGCACGGCGGCCATCAATCGCGGCTTCATCGCTTGATATTCCCGCGCTTTGGCGGCGCCGACGACGCGGCCGCGCACGACGACCTGCGCGCCGGTCTCGCTCTGCGGCTTCAGCAGCACGGGGTTCATATGGACGCTGGGCGCCACGCGGCAAGCGCGCGCCTGCAGCGCCTGGGCGCGGCCGATCTCGCCGCCGTCCGCCGTCACCGCCGCATTGTTAGACATGTTCTGCGGCTTGAACGGGCGGACCTCGAGCCCGCGTGAGGCGAACGCACGGCACAATCCTGCGACAACCAGCGACTTGCCGACATCGGAGCCCGTGCCCTGGAACATCAGCGCGCGCGCGCTCAAAACTCGATGCCTTCCTGCGCGCGCACGCCGGCGGCGAAATGGTGCTTCACCAGCGTCATCTCGGTGACGAGATCGGCCGCGGCGAGCAACTCGGGCTTGGCGTTGCGCCCGGTGACGACGACATGCAGGTCCTCGCGCCGCGCCGCGAGCGCTGCGACCACTTCGCCCAGCGGCAGATAGTCATAGCGCAGCGCGATGTTGAGTTCGACGAGCACGAGGAGGCGGATCGTGGCGTCGGCCATCATCAACTCGGCCTCCCCCCAGGCGGCCCGGGCCGCCGCGAGGTCGCGCGCGCGGTCCTGCGTCTCCCAGGTAAAACCTTCGCCCATGGTGCGCCAGACCATCTGGTCGGCGAAGCGCGCGAACGCGGTGCGCTCGCCGGTTTCCCAGGCGCCCTTGATGAATTGCACGACCCCGACCCGCCACCCGCGCCCGAGCGCGCGCAGCGCGAGGCCGAAAGCGGCGGTCGACTTGCCCTTGCCGGGGCCGGTGTGGACGATCAGCAGCCCCTTGGCGAGGATCTGTTTGGACGCCACCTCCGCGTCCTGCGCGGCCTTGCGCTTGATCATCTTGGCCTTGTGGCGCTCGGGGTCGTCGGTCATGGCGCGAGGGCTAGCAGGTTTGAGCGAGTGGGGGGAGGGGCGGGAACGTCCGCTGCGGGTCCTGGGGTGCCGGCGATCGAGCCGCGCCGTTGTCGGCTTCTCGAGGGTGTGTTCACCTGATCGGCGCAGGCGAGATTATTTCCACGTTTTGTGGCTTTTCAAGGCTTTGCAAGCAGGAAAATTTCCCTCCTCGTTTGCCGGCGCGCCGCTTTCGCGAGGCTCGCGCGATCTCGGCGCGGGCCGGCCGGCGGTCGTCGGTTCGTCGGCAGGAGTCCGCGCCGAACCGGCGGTCTCGAAGTGCATGTTCATGGGTCGCGAGCTCCGAACGAAGAGGGACGAAAAACACAGTAACGCTTGCTTTTTACAGAAAGAAAAAAACACCATGATTCTGAACAAGACAAGTCGGGGCTATTTGCCTTGTCCCGGATATCCTCAGGATGATTTCAAAGCGGTATGATCCGATCGACGAAGCTGCATTTTCGGGAAGATTCCACGATAGCCCCCCTCTTGCCAATTGAAATATAGGACTGGATGCTATAGATGGTAGATTGGACCTAATTGAACCCAGAAGCTCGAAAGCACCCAAAACTCACCCACTCTGAAACACCCAAACTCAATCTGAAAGCTGCCCAAGTGCTCGAGAAGCTCTCCGAAGAGGCGCTTTTCGCGTCTCGGGACAAAAAAGGATGGAGACTGATAGAGATATGACCCAAACGAAGCGCTACCGAAGCCCTGCGCTCCGGTCGCTTCACGAGGCCATGGAGGACCTCCACGAGGTCGGCGCGATCGACAAAGCCACCATGCGTGACTTTGACCTCGGTTGCCTGACGTCTGTGGAGCCCCTTGCTCCCGAAGCGATCAAACAAATTCGCGAGCAGGCGCACATGAGCCAGGCAACGTTCGCCTTGGCTCTCAACGTGAGCGCCGTGATCATTAGCAGATGGGAACGTGGCGAAGTGCGCCCGAGCGGCCCCTCCCTCAAACTTCTTGCTCTCGCGAGTAAGAAGGGGATCGAAGCTATTCTATGAAATAACGTCA
>DASXYQ010000371.1:0-13263 GCA_036502445.1 Roseiarcus sp.
GACAAGGGACAGGAAGCGTCCCATCTGTTCGAGCTCTCGCCTCATGTCGGTGTTGAGCAGCGTTTCGTAGCCTTCGCGCCCGCCCCAGAGCACGTAGTTGGCGCCGCCGAGCCGATGCGTCGCGTCGATCGCGTTCTTCACCTGCGCGGCGGCGTAGGCGAAGACGTCGGGGTCCGGATTTGTCGCCGCGCCGGCCATATAACGGGGATGGCTGAAGAGATTGGCGGTGCCCCAGAGCAGCTTCACCCCGGACGCGCTCATTTTTTCCGCGAAATACTCGGTGATCTCCGCGAGATTGCGCGAGAATTCACGCAAGTTCGCGCCTTCCGGAACGACGTCGCGGTCATGGAACGTGAAAAACGGCGCGCCGAGCAGCGCGAACATCTCGAACGCCACGTCCGCCTTCAGCCGCGCCGCCGCCAAAGTCTCGGCGAACCAGGGCCTCTGGAAAGTCGGCGCGCCGAACATGTCGGAGCCCGGCCAAGCAAAATTGTGCCAGTAGCAGACGGCAGGACGCAAATGGTCCGCCATGGTTTTGCCGAGCACGAGGCGCGTTGCGTCCCAATGACGATAGGCAAACGGATTTTCGCTGGCCGGCCCTTCATATTGGACCGGCGCGATGTCGCCGAAAAATCCCGTCCCCATTTGTTCCTCCCCATAACCTGCGGGCCATTTGCCCGCCCGGGGCTGGGGCTGTCAACCGAACCGGCGGGCGAGCCGCCGACCCCGGAAAATCGGCCATCGAACGGAGGTTTTTCTGGCTCGAGGACGCCTTAGCGGTCATCAGATTCATGTTGTTAAAAATGGAGGTCTTGCCAATATCTTGCCGACGCGCCATGAATCCGCCTCGAGGCGCGGGCCATGGCTTACGCCGGGGGATTTGATCGGCGCCAAGGGGCGCTGCGCTCGGGAGATCGAGAATGAAACTAAGATACGCGCTTTGCTCGAGCTTTGCGCTGTTGTTCGCGTTCGGCGGCTTCGCCGCCGCCGATGAATTCACGCCGGCGCAGAAAGCGGAGCTCGGCGTCTTCATCAAGGATTATCTCGTCGCGCATCCGGACGTGCTCCGCGCGGCCATCGAAGCGCTCGACAAACACGACAAGCAGGTCGCCGATGAAGAGCGGCTGAAGACCGTCAGCGAGCAGGCGGGCGCCCTGTTCAGCTCTAAATATCAAGCCACTGTCGGCAATCCTAAGGCGGCGGCGACCCTCGTCGAATTCTTCGATTACAATTGCCATTACTGCAAGGGCGCGCTGCCCGACATCACGCGCCTGATGAAGGACGATCCCAACCTCCGCGTCGTGCTGAAGGACTACCCGGTTCTGGGGCCGGGGTCCGTTGAGGCGGCGAAGGTCGCGAGCGCGGCGCGCAATCAATTGCCGGGCGACAAGTTCTGGGCGTTCCACACTAAGCTATTGACCATGCATGGGCAGATCGGCAAGTCCGAAGCGCTGGCGGTCGCGCGCGACCTCGGCCTTGACATGGACAAACTGAACAAGGACATGGAAAGCCACGAGATCGAAACCGGGCTGCGCGAGGTCGTGGGAATGGCGGACTCGCTGCAGATCAACGGCACGCCGAGCTTCGTCGTCGGTCAGGAAGTCGTCATGGGCGCGGTCGGTTACGACGAGCTGAAGGGCAAGCTCGATTCCGTGCATAAGTGTGGGCACAGCATCTGTTGACCTGACACGAATCACTGTTTGCGTTAGAAAAAGGCGAACGCGCCCAGCGTTCGCCCCCGATTCGTTCGTCTCGCCCAGAGTTCCGTCTTGACCGCTCTTCAAGCCATCGTCATGTCCGTCCTCCAGGGTGTGACGGAATTGTTTCCGATCAGCAGTCTCGCCCACGCGGTGTTGCTGCCCTATCTCGCCGGCTGGGGCGACATCATCGGCAAGCCGGATTTCTTGCCGTATCTGGTCGTGATGCATCTGGGCACGGCAATCGCCCTGTTCCTCTATTTCTGGCGCGATTGGGTCGCGTTCCTTCGATCGCTGCTTCGGTCCGATAGCCCGCGTTCGATCGCGGATCGGCGCATTTTCGGCCTTATCGTGCTGGCGACGATTCCGGCTGTCGTCGTCGGCTTCGTCTTCAACAAACAGCTAGCCGCGGCGTTCGGCTCCCCGGCGATCGTGGCGTTCGTCCTCATCGTGAACGGCGCCGTGCTCTATTTTGGCGACCAGATCGCGGGCGAGGGCGTCGGCGTGCTCGACCAGCTCAATTGGAAGGGCGCTCTGGCGATCGGCGTCGCACAGTGCTTCGCCCTGATTCCCGGCTTTTCGCGCTCTGGCGTGACCATAGCGGCGGGGACGATCGCCGGTCTCAAGCACGAGGAATCGGCGCGCTTTTCATTCCTCATGGCGACCCCGATCATCCTCGGCGCCACGGTGCTGGAAGCGCCGAAGCTGTTGAAATCAGGCGCGACGCTCGGCGGCGCCGCGGTTCTATCCGGCGTCGTGGCCGGCGTCGTCGCTTATCTGAGCCTCGTATTTCTGATGCGCTATTTCCATACGCACGAATTCAACTCGCTCAAGCCGTTCTCGTATTATTGCGCGATCGCGGGCCTCGTCTGCCTCGCAGTGATGTGGATCTTCTGATTTCGTCCCCTTGGCGATAAGGCGGCGGCAATCACATCGGGCCTTTTGCGGCGTTCGAAAGATGCGCAGCTCGCGGTTGCAGTCCGAGCCGGTCGTTCGCACATGAGAGTGGCCATGCGGCGCCAAGGCTCGAAATGTCCACCGAAGTGATGCCCGATGTTATGACCCGCGAGGAACTCGCCGACCTCGCCGAGGCGGTCAGCCTGCTGGAGAGCCGCGGGTTCGCGTCTCGTTTGACCGCCATTTTCGGCAGCCAGGTCGAGGCGATCAGCCGCGCGTTGCCCGCCTCCGCGCGCGCGGCGGTCGCCGGCCTCACCGAGAACGCGCTGAAGGTCGCCTTGCGCGTCGCGATCGGCAGCCTGGACACGAAACCGGGAGGCAAGGCCTCGAACCGTCTGCACAAGGCGGCCGCGGCCGCGTCCGGCGCCATCGGCGGCGCGTTCGGTCTCGGGGCCCTGGCGGTCGAATTGCCGATATCGACCACGATACTGTTGCGATCGATCGCAGAAATCGCCCGCGAGCAAGGCGAGGACCTCGCCCGTCCCGAGGCCTCGCTCGCCTGCTTCGAGGTTTTCGCGCTCGACGGTCACGCCAGGGAGGAGGCAGCGATCGAGGGCGGCTATCTCGCCGTTCGCGCCGCGCTCGCGCGATCGGTCAGCGAGAGCGCCCGTTTAATCCTGCAACAGGGCGTGGCGGGGGAGACGGCCCCGGCGGTAGTGCGGCTGATCAGCCAAGTCGCCGCGAGATTCGGCGCATCCGTCAGCCAGAAGCTTGCCGCCCAGGCGATGCCGGTTCTCGGAGCGGTCGGCGGCGCCGCGGTCAACGCGGTCTTCGCCGCCCATTTCCAGACGATGGCGCGCGGCCATTTCATCGTGCGCCGGCTGGAGCGAATCCACGGAGCGGAAGCGGTGGATTTCGAATATCGGCGCCTACGCAACAAGGCGTTCGAGAACGCCTAGCTGGCCGCGCCGCCAGCCCGGGATGCGCAGCAGGCGGCAGCGGCGCTGAATGAAATGACGGATGCGCGTGGCTACGCGGCGAGCGTAACCTTCTCTGGCGCCTCTCTTTCGGGCAATTCCTCCGTGAAGACCGTGAAGACCGGAAGCTGGTGGCGTCCAAAAGACGTGATCATTGCGACATCGGCCGCGTCCCGTCCGCACGAAATGAGTATTCTGCCGATCCGCGGCTGGTTGTGGCGGGCATCGAACGTATACCAGCGACCGCCGAGATGAGCTTCGAACCAAGCGTTGAAGTCCATGGGCGCGGGATCTGGCGGAACCCCGATGTCGCCGAGATAACCGTTGCAGAACCGCGCCGGGATGTTCATGCACCGGCACAACGCGATTGCGAGATGCGTAAAGTCCCTGCACACACCTGTTCGCTCCTCCATCGCTTGCGCCGCCGTGCGCGTCTCTCGAGCCTCGGGATAGCTGAACCTCAGGCGATCGTGGACGAAGTCGCAGATGGCCTGTACCCGCGCCCAGCCACCGACGATGTGGCCGAACTGGGCCCAGGCGAAGTTGGACAGGAGATCGTTTTCGCAATAGCGGCTGGCCATCAGAAACGGCAGAACGTCAGCCGGGAGTTCAGACGGGGGAAGGGCGTCCGCAGACTCGTCGACAAGGTCATGCCGCCCGCTGTCGCGAACAATGCCTTCGAGCCTGAGCGTCAACCCGCCTGCGCCTGCCGTCAACCGCCGGCTCACGTTGCCGTAGCCGTCGATGAACGTTTCGATCGGAACCGGTTGGCTCGACTGGAGGGGAGTTTCTCGGATCACGTCGCCTCGTCGCGAGGGATGAATATCCATCAGCGTCACGAGCGTCGTCGGTTGATTGAGTATGAGTTCGATGTGAAAACCATAGCGAATTTGCATATTGACGGCCCCGGGCTCGCGACATGTTTGGAGCGGTAACGAACACAGACGGTCGACGGTTCCCATTGGATGGTTCGAGGCCGTTCGAACGAGACGACCTTGCGGTCGATTGCTATTTCCGGTGGTCAAAATTCGAGCAACGCTGAAAAGATCAGCAAAAAGCGGCTGATTTAGGGGAGGAGTAAGTCGCGCGCGCTTCCTTCCCCCTTGCGGGGGAAGGCGTCATTGCGAAGCAATGACGGATGAGGGTGATCGAGCGGAGCGAGATGGTTCCGTGGCGCCCCGCTCAATCTCGAGATATATAACAGGGCTGCTGAGCGCCAAGCGGTCGCGCTACGTGCCGCACGTCCGGAGCCATCTCGCTCCGCTCGATCCCCCTCATCCGGCCGCATAGTGCGCTCGAAGAACGCCCGTCTTGCGACGGGCTATGGAGCCACCCTCCCCCGCAAGGGGGGGAAGGGTTTCCCCAACCCGCGCATTGTGATCGTCGTCTCCTCCGGCTAAGCCGGGAATGCGAAGCCGCAGATGCGGCTCGCCAGCCGACGCAAACTGGATGAATGCATGTTCGACAGGCTCTACGACCGTATCATCGCGCTTTCGCAAAGCCCGCGCGCGCCCTATGCGCTGGCGGCGATCGCGTTTGCGGAGAGTTCCGTGTTTCCGATCCCTCCGGACGTCATCCTGGCGCCGATGTCGCTCGCGCAGCCGAAACTCGCTTGGCGCTTTGCGTTCATTGCGACGATCGCCTCGGTCCTGGGCGGAATTGTCGGTTACGGGATCGGCGCGTTGCTGTTCGACACCATCGGCCAGTGGCTCATCCACCTCTACGGCTATGCCGACAAGATGGCCGCGTTGAAGGAAACTTACGCGCGCTGGGGCGCGCTCGTGATACTGATCAAGGGCCTCACGCCGATTCCGTTCAAGCTCGTGACCATCGTCAGCGGGCTGCTCGGCTACAATTTCCCGCTGTTCGTGCTATTGTGCGTGATCACGCGCGGGGGTCGGTTCTTCCTGCTCGCGGGCGCGCTCAATCATTTCGGCGATCCCTTGCGGCTCGCGCTGCAACGTCATTTCGCCGGGTTTCTCGTGCTGATGGCGGTGAGCGTCGTCGTCGGTTTCTTCATCGCCGCGCGCGTACTCTGAGGACGGAATTGAACCGCTTTCTCCCGCAGACCGCCGCCGCCGGCGCCCTGACGATCGCGGTCATCGCCTTCGCCACGATCGCGGGCGCGTGGATTTTTCAAGGCCTGGGATATCCGCCCTGCGATCTCTGCTACGAGCAGCGCTACGCCTATTATGTCGGCGTGCCGCTCGCGGCGCTCGTGTTCGTGCTGGCGGGGGCCGGAGCCCCTCGCGCAATCGTCGTCGCGGGTCTTGCCGCGCTGGCTCTGATATTCGCGGCCAACGCGATCCTGGCCGTCTACCATTCGGGAGTCGAGGCGGGCCTTTGGCAGGGTCCCACCGCATGCACGGGCGCCATCGCGGGGCCGGCCAAGTCCTCCGATCTGCTCGAGCAGTTGCAGACGACCAAGGTCGTGCGTTGCGATGCCGTGAGCCTACGGGTGTTCGGGCTTTCGCTGGCGAACTGGAATGTCTTGATTTCGGCCGCGCTCGCGGCGCTCGCCGCCCGCGCGATCTTCTCGTCGCGACAAGTCGGGGCCGCCGCGAACCTGTAGCCGCGCCCGCTGAGCGCGGCCGGCGGAGCGCCACGAATGTGATCCGCGCGGAACCCGCGCGGTCGAAGACCGCGCCCAAAGCTCCATCAGCCGCATCCTTTCAGTTCGGCGCCTTGCCGAGCGGCAGGCCGTTGACCTTCATCACGCGGTCGTCGCCGATTTCGCAAACCCACGTCATTGCGCCGTCGGGATCGGTCTTGGCGAGCCCCTTCACCATCGCGACGAGCGGAACCAACTTCTTCTCCCCTTCGGGGCCGCCGGCTTTCAACGCCGCCGCGGTGGTGCGGTCGAAATTGCGCGCATGCACGGTAATCGTTCCTGTGGACTTGGGGCCGAGGTAGTGAACCTGGCCCTCGAAGCTGACATCGAGCTGCGGCGCCAGAATATGCGAGGAGGGGATGTCGATGATCACAGGACCCGCGCTCTGCAACTTGGCCGAAACCTTATCCTCGTCCTCCTTGGCGATCGGCGGCGCATCGCCGGCCAGGTGCATGTCGGCGATGGCTTCCGTGCCCGCCGCGGTCAGGTCGAAGCCAGTGACCTTGAAGCCGAGATCGAATGAAGTCGGCACCAAATCTTGATATTGGGCCGGGACCAGACCAGGCGGAAGCGCGAGACCGGTCGCGGCGTAGTGCTGCTCGAAGCGGCTCGCAGGGCCGGCGGCCGCAACGCTCACGCCCACCTTCGCTCCGTCAAAAGTGAATGGGCCCTCAGGCGTCTGCACCGAAAGTTTCTGCAGGCCGAATTCTTCGTCGAAGGCGGTCCGGTCAGCGAGCGCCGCCGTCAACAGAGTCTTGAACGCCGCCTCGTCGGCGGCGAGTTCGGGACGGGTGGGATGGGCTACGATAAAAGCCCAGAGATCGAGCAGCGGGCGCGGCTTCACGTCGAGTTTGAAGTCGAGGGTCCCCGAATCGAATCGAGCGGCGGCGTTGAACGGTTGTGCGCCGTCCGTGGCCGGGGGATTGGTGGCCTTGGGATCGACGGCCAACGTCATCTCGAGGGCGCTGAAGCTCTCCCGCAAGGTGGTCGAAACGGCGCTGTCGGGCGATGCCTGAGTGGTCATCGTGGCGTCTAACGGGCCGCCGCCGGCGGTTGCGTCGGTCCCGGGCAGACGCTCTCGCATGGTCATGTTGTCGATATGATATTGGCCGCTTCGAATCCAGTCCAGCGCAGTATCAAACAAGGTGACGCTTTTGAGCCCGCTCACGGAAACCGTCACGTCGCTCGTCACATTGTTCTGCGTCATCTGGACGTGATACGTCGGGAAATTATCCTGTTCGACGCGCCATGCCGCATCGTCTTGCTCGAACACTTTGAACGTGAAGACGGCCGAATCGTAGTTGAGTCCGGCGCTCTTCAGCGGGGCCGTCAGCGCGCCGATGTCGGCGGTGACGAGATAGTCCGTACCCTCCGGCGTGACCACGAGGCCAGGAGGCGCCGCTGCGGCCTTGCCGGCGTAGGTCTGGAAGAAGGCGGTGATCTTCGCAGCGCCCTCTGGCGTGGCGGGCAGATCGTTCGCGGCGGCACCCGATGTCAGCGCCGCGAGCGTAGTGCTCGCCAGCAGGAGAGCGCGGCAGTTCGGACGGATTTGGCGAGGCGGCATGAAGAATCCTTTCCCGTGAGCACGGACGCGAAGAGAAAAGCTCCCACCGCGAGCCGAGTCTAGCCGTTTCGCGCGGCCTCGTCCCGTTCGACGCCTCAAAAATAATCGAGAATTGAGCTCTCGACCAGCCAGCTTGGCGCGGGAAGACTAAGGCGCCGGCAGCGCTGCGGCCGCCCGACTGGCGGGTATCTGTGCGCGCGCGATATCCGCCTTCACCGCGGCCTGCACTTTTTCGAATGCGCGCACTTCGATTTGCCGCACGCGTTCGCGCGACACCCCGAATTCGGTCGACAGCTCTTCGAGGGTGACGGGATCGTCGGCGAGGCGGCGCGCTTCGAAGATACGACGCTCACGCGGATTGAGCACACGCAACGCGGACTTCAACGCGCTCAGGCGGGCATCGCTCTCCTCGCGATCGACCAGCACGCTCTCCTGGCTGGCGCTTTCGTCGACGAGCCAATCCTGCCACTCGCCTTCGCCGTCCTCGCGCAGCGGGGCGTTGAGCGACGCGTCGCCGCCGAGGCGGCGGTTCATGTCGACGACCTCCTGCTTGGCGACGCCCAGCCGCTTGGCGATCGAGGCGACCTGATCTTCGCGCAGATCGCCTTCATCCAGCGCCGATATGCGGCTCTTTGCTTTGCGAAGGTTGAAGAACAGCTTCTTCTGGCTCGCAGTGGTGCCCATCTTCACCAAGGACCACGAGCGAAGAATGTACTCTTGAATCGACGCGCGAATCCACCACATGGCGTATGTGGCGAGTTTGAACCCCTTGTCAGGTTCGAAACGGCGCACGGCCTGCATCAGGCCGACGTTGCCTTCGGAAATGACTTCGCCGATCGGGAGGCCGTAACCGCGATAGCCCATCGCGATCTTCGCGACGAGACGCAGATGTGAGGTCACGAGCTTGTGCGCGGCTTCACGGTCGTCGTGCTCGCGCCAGCGCTTGGCGAGCATGTATTCCTCTTGCGGCTCCAGCATCGGGAACCGCTTGATTTCGGCGAGATAGCGGGAAAGGCCGGATTCTCCGGCAATCAGGGGTAGGGCGGCAGCCATCGGTCCTCCAGTGGCGCCGCGGTTCAAGGCCGGACGCCGGAGCGGCGCCCTGAGGCGCCGCGTGACAGAATATAGTTCTGCCTACCATGGCCGAAAGAGGGCGCCTCGATTAAATCCGATCCGGCGAAGGTGAAATTTTGTTCATCTTTGCTGACGACCTCTCACGTCCGACTATCGCGTCCTAGCTACGCAACGCTTTGAGCAAGCTTGTGAAATCATCGGGCGCCGGGCTCTGGAAAAGCAGCGACTCTCCGGTCAGCGGGTGGTCGAAGCCGAGAGTGGCGGCGTGCAGAGCTTGCCTGCCCAGCGTCAGGAGCGCGGCTCGCGCGGCCGGCTCCAGCCGAGCCGCCTTGGTCTTGAAGCCCGCGCCATAGACCGAATCACCGAGCAGTGGATGGCCTATATGCGCGAGATGCACCCGGATTTGATGCGTGCGGCCAGTTTCCAGTCGGCAGGCTACCAAGGTCGCCGGGCCTAGAAGTTCCTCGACGCGCCAATGCGTGACGGCGGAACGGCCGCGCGCCGCCTCTACGACCGCCATTTTCTCCCGCTGGCGCGGATGGCGGCCGAGCGGCGCGTCGACCCTTCCGGCGCGCGCGTCGAACGCGCCCCAGGCAATCGCGAGATATTCGCGAATCAGCGACCCGGTGCGGCCATGGTCGGCGAACAGCGCGGCGAGCCCCTGATGCGCGGCGTCGGTCTTGGCGACGACGATCAGCCCGGAAGTGTCCTTGTCGAGCCGATGGACGATGCCTGGCCGCCTGACGCCGCCGATGCCGGAGAGGCTCGCGCCGCAATGGCGAATCAATGCGTTGACGAGCGTGCCGGAGGAATGTCCCGGCGCGGGATGGACGACGAGCCCCGCGGGCTTGTCGATGACGACGAGATGCTCGTCCTCATGGACGATTCGCAGCGGCATGTCCTCGCCGAGCAGCGGCGAGTCCTGCGCCGCCGGCGCGGCAACCTCGATTCTCGCGCCGGCGAGCACCTTCGCGGCGGGATCTTGCGCCCGCGCCCCGTCGACCGCGACTTCCCCAGCCTCGATCAGCGCCTTGAGGCGAGTGCGCGAAAGCGCGAGTTGGCGCTCATCCGCCGAGCGGCTCAGGAATCTGTCCAGCCGCTCACCCGCGTGCTCCGGCCCGACTTCGAAACGCAGCGCCCCCGCCTCGACGTTCACGCTCCCTCCCGGGCGCGTCGACGCGAGCGCGCGGCCGGCTCGGCCCCCGGCGGCGAAACGAGCGGACCGAGCGCGGCGACGATTTGCGCGATGTCGGGCCGCGAACCCGGCTGATGCGCGTCGAGCGCGCGACGCATCGCCGCCAGATGCGTCGGCTTCGTCCCACAGCAGCCGCCCACGATTCGCGCGCCGGCGTCGACGGCAAGGCCGGCGTAGATCGCCATGAGTTCGGGCGAGCCGGAATAATGGATGTGCGCGCCATGCCATTGCGGCACGCCCGCGTTGGCCTTGGCGACGACGACCGCGTCGGGGCGCGTCAAGGTCATGCCGAGGATCGAAACCAAGAGATCGGACGCGCCGACCCCGCAATTGGCGCCGAAGGCGAGCGGCGCGGCCTCGAACGGATCGAAAAGTTCGGCGAAGGCGTCGGGCGCAAGCCCCATCATGGTGCGGCCCGCCGTGTCGAAGCTCGCCGTCGCGACGAACGGCATGCCGACCCGGATCGCGGCGCGCGCCGCGGCGCGAATTTCCTCCGCCGCGGACATGGTTTCGATCCAGGCGACGTCGGCGCCGCCTTCTCGCAGCCCTGCGATCTGTTCCTCGAAAATCTCCGCGGCCTCCTCCCCGGTCAGCGTCCCGAGCGGCGCCAAGAGATCGCCGGTCGGCCCCACCGAACCCGCAACGACGATCCGGCGTCCCGCCTTGTCGGCGACCGCGCGCGCGTTTTCGGCGGCGAGCCGGTTCAACTGGCGCACGCGAGACTCCAGCCCATGCAGCGCCAAGCGACGGCGATTGCCGCCGAAACTGTTGGTCAGAATGATTTCAGCGCCGGCCTCGACGAAACTCTGATGCAAGGCCCGAATGCGGTCCGGATGGGTCGCGTTCCAGGCCTCGGGATTGTCTCCGGATGTCAAGCCGACCTCGAAAAGGTTGGTTCCAGTCGCGCCGTCGGCGAGCAGGGGGCGCCCTTCGGCGAGAAGCTGTTGCAGCATGAAATCCTCGGCATAAACGCTCGGCGCGCAGACTTAAGCGCCCGATCCAGCGACTGCAACCCTTGCTCGGCATTTGCGCTGCGCGTGCGCCGGGGTTGCACGACCTGAAGTCCGCACGCAGGACCTTGATTCCGCACGATGCGTGCTTTAACACTATTTGATCGATTGCCGGCCGACGACTTGGTTTCGCGTCTAGCGATGCGCGCCGACGAACCTACCCTATATCGATATTCACGTCGGCGCTTTCGCGCCTTCAGGGTCGATACTCGCACTATGGAACACTTCTATGGCTAAGGGGACCGTCAAGTGGTTCAACGCCACCAAAGGTTATGGATTCATTCAACCCGATGACGGCGGAAAGGATGTGTTCGTCCACATCAGCGCCGTCGAGCGCGCCGGACTGCGCGAACTGAACGAAGGCCAAAAGGTGGCCTATGAGATTGTCGCCGACAAACGGACCGGCAAGTCCTCAGCCGGCAATCTCAGCGTCGCCTGATCCGGCGAGCCTCACTGAACTTCGCTGCCTCGAGTCGAGCCCCGGCGACAACGCCGGGGCTTTTGTTTAGGATCCCGCGCCGAGAGCTTTGCGCCGATCCGTGGCGATGACAGGCGCGCCCGAGGAGGGGGACATATGGTCGAGAGCGCGGGCGCGAGCGAGACGTTTCTGGGTCTCGACCTGGGCACTTCGTCGGTCAAGGCGCTGTTGATCGACGCCGATCAGCGCGCCGTCGCGGAGGCCTCGGCCGGCTTGTCTATTTCGCGGCCGCACCCGCTATGGAGCGAGCAGAATCCCGAAGACTGGATCGAAGGCGTCGAGGCCGCCGTCGCGGCGGTCCGCCGCCACGCGCCCGAAGCTTTCGCCGGCCTCGCGGGAATCGGTCTCTCCGGCCAGATGCATGGCGCGACTTTTCTGGATGCGCAAAATCGGGTGCTGCGTCCCGCGATTCTCTGGAACGACGGCCGCTCCTTCGCGCAATGC
The DNA here is from genome assembly GCA_036502445.1 of Roseiarcus sp. Classification (GTDB taxonomy): domain Bacteria; phylum Pseudomonadota; class Alphaproteobacteria; order Rhizobiales; family Beijerinckiaceae; genus Roseiarcus. The sequence continues at coordinate 11,948 of DASXYQ010000371.1, forward strand.
ATCGAGCTCGAGCGGCGGGTTCCCGATTTCCGTCATCGCGCGGGCAATCTGGCGATGCCCGGCTTCACCGCGCCCAAGGCGCTCTGGGTCGCCGAGCATGAACCCGACGTCTTCAAGGCGACGCGACGCATTCTCCTGCCGAAGGACTTTGCGCGGCTCAGGCTGACCGGCGAAGCGGTCTCGGAAATGTCCGACGCGTCGGGCACGCTCTGGCTCGACATCGCGCGCCGGCGCTGGGACGACGATCTGCTCGCCGCGACCGGCTCCAACGTCGCGCAAATGCCGCGGCTCGTCGAGGGCTCCGAAGTTTCGGCGTTTCTTTCGCCGGAATACGCCGCCGCCTGGGGCCTCGGCGGACGACGAATTCCGATCGCGGGCGGCGCAGGCGACAATGCCGCCTCGGCGGTGGGCGTCGGCGCCGTCGCGGCGGGCGAAGGGTTTGTCTCCCTGGGAACCTCGGGCGTCGTTTTCTCCGTCACCGACCACTATGTCAGCTTGCCCGAGCGGACGCTGCACGCGTTCTGCCACGCGCTGCCGGGCCGTTGGCACGGCATGTCGGTGATGCTGTCGGCGGCTTCCGCCCTATCGTGGATAGCGGGCGTGATCGGCCGCGGCGAGGAGATCGGCGCCTGCGTCGACGCCGCCGAGGTCTTCGCGCGCTCGACGTCGGACGTCGTCGCCGCCCCGATCTTTCTGCCCTATCTCACTGGCGAGCGGACTCCCTACAACGACCCCGCCGCGACAGGCCTGTTCGCCGGCCTCGGCGCCGGCCATGGCGCGGCTGCGCTCGTCTTCGCCGTGCTGGAGGGCGTCGCTTTCGCCTTCGCGGACGGGGTCGATGTCCTGGTCGAGGCGGGCGCGCGCCCGATCCGGCCCTTGCTCGTCGGCGGCGGCGCCCGTTCCGGTTTTTGGGCGCAGATGATCGCTGACGTCACAGGCCTGACGATAGAGCTGGCGCCCGGCGCGGAAGCGGGGGCGGCGCTCGGCGCCGCGCGGCTGGCGATGCTCGCGGCCGGCGTCGGCGACGAAAAATCGATCTGCGCGCGACCGCCGGTGCAGCGCGAATTCCTGCCCGACGCAGCCCGGGCGGCCCTTCACGCCCCCCGTCTGCGACGCTATCGCGCGCTATACGGCGCGGAAAAGGCGGCGCGGTGAAATTTCTTGCCGGGAGGAAGCCGCGGCTCCTCCGGAGGCGGCGACGTTTCCGAACGCCGTCATTGCGAGCGCAGCGAAGCAATCCAGCCGTCGTGCAAGCGCCGAGGCAGGCTCGATTTGGCGCCGCAGTTTCCGCAGGGGCGACCCTAGTCTTAGTCTAG
>DASXYQ010000372.1:0-7616 GCA_036502445.1 Roseiarcus sp.
CCTCCGCGGTCCGCGCAAGCAGCGCTTCTGATGCTCCCGCGCGCAACTGCCTGCACTGAATGCGAATGAGCGTGCGAGGCGGGAACTCCCACGATCTCCCCGGTGACTAATATCGCGGTCTCCTTTGGCCCGCGGGAATCACTGAACGCTTAGATATCCCACGACGCCACATAACGCACATGACAGCGGGGCAATGGTGGGTCAGGCCGAGGAGGTGCTGCGGTCCAAGACGCTCTCGCACTTTGTCTTTCTCGCCAAGAATTCTCTCGGATCGGACACAGTTGGAACTGCGGGACCACGCCCGATCAAGGAGAAATCCTGAGGTCATTGCGAGCGGTTTGAATGAGGCGGGCCCTATGTCAGTTCCCGCAGCGCCGCCTTGGCCTCTATCAGGTCGCGCGTATCGAAACCCTCCTTGAACTCCTCGTACACGCGCGCGAGTCCGTCGCGGGCCTCCATTCGCCGGCCTTGATCGCGCAAAAGCCGCGCGAGGCTCGTCGCTGCGCGAAGCTCCCAGGACTTCGCCCGCTGAGCGCGCGCGACCGCGAGCGCGCGGCCGATGCATTCTTCCGCTTTTCCAGAATCTCCCGCCCGCCGCGCGATTTCCCCGGCCAGCCGATGAACCTCCGCCTCCCACAGCCTCTCCTTGGTGGCTTCCACCGTGGATAGGGCTTCGTCGATATAGAGGCGCGCCTCCTCGGCCTGACCGAGATCCGCGTGCGCCGTCGCCAAATGCGACAGAAAGGCCGGGACGAACAGCTTCGACCCCGTGGACCGAGACGCGGACATGCCGGCGGTGATCATGTTGACGGCGTCCCAAGCCCTGTCGGTCAATGTATAAATGTGGCCCCGCCCCATCATGCCGACGGTCTTCCAGTACGTCGCGCCCTTCTCGTCCGCCAGCGCAATCAATTCCTCGATGGCGGAACTCGCCGCGGCATAGTCGCCACAGAACGTATGGGTGAAACTCGTGTAGCACAACGCATTCATCGTCGTCGACGCCTGAGCGATCTCGCGAGCATCGGCGAGCGCCTGACGGGCGTCCGCGAGGGCCGCCTCGGGGTGGCCGAGCAGCCACAGCGCGATCGAGCGGTGGCACCGGATCGCCACTCTGACGTCATGCCCGAATCGGGTGGAAAGCGCGCGATGCGCGGCGGGATCGTAAGCGAGGATCGCCCGATCAAGATGCCCTCGTCCCTCGACGAAGTCGCCTGTCCAGATCAATGCGACGCCGAAGCCGCGATGTCCGAGCATCAGCGATGTCGCCGTCCCGACCTTCTTTGCGTACGCCATGTACTCCACTGCCTGCTCTTTCAACATGTCGCCGTTGAAGGCGACGAAGCTCGCGGTCCCCGCGGCGAACAGGACCGACAACATCAGCAGTTGATCTTCGGGCGGCTCTCCTCGGGCGTCCGCTTGTTCGAATAATTGTTTCGCCAGGTGCACCGCCGCCTGGGTCTCCGGAGCGGCGTAGCCTTTGACATGAAAGAGCGAGTTGATCAGGGCGACCTGAAGTTCGATCTGTTCGCGGCGGAGCGTCGGCGATCCGGTCAAGGTCGCGATCTGTTCGAGAGCCCTCGAGAGCTGGGCGGCGGCCTCGACCAACGCCGAGCGCGCCAGCGATCGGCGGCCCGCGATCCCCCAGAAGCGCGCCGACGTCTCGACGAGTCCGGCCTTCGCGCCATGACGCGCGAGCAACTCCGGCTGGCTCTCGGCGATCTCGGGGAATTCCCGCTCGAGCACTTCGGCGATGCGAGCATGCAGCGCCCGCGTCGCCGCGCGCAGCAGCGAACCATAGGCCGCGTCCTGCACCAGCGCGTGCTTGAAGAGATAGGTGGTCAGCGGCGGATCGGCGCGGCGGGACAACAGCCCCGACTGAATGAGACGGTCGAGCGCCGCCGCCAGCGCCGGCTCGTCCAGGCCGGTCACCCGCGCCAGAAGCGCATGGGAAAACTCCCGCCCGATCGCCGCTCCGACCTGCGCCACGCTCTTGGCCGATCCTAGCCGGTCGAGCCGAGACATCAGCGAAGCATGGAGGCTGGCGGGAACGGGAAACGCAGGCGAGGCGGCCGATCCGGGCTTGGAAGCCGCCACCCCCTCGTCCTCCGCCTCCAACACCGCCCTCGTCATCTCCTCGATGAACAAAGGTATTCCATCGGAGCGCTCGATGATATGGCGGCGGACCTTTTCCGCCAGCGATCTGCCGTCGGCGACTCGCTCGACGAGGAGGCCCGCCTCGCGCGGCGCCAGCCGATTGATCGTGAGCGCGGTCACGTGCGGCCGCCCGACCCAGGGCGCCACGAACTCCTGCCTGAACGTCACGAACAGCAGAACCCTCAGGCCATTGACCCTTTCTACCAGCCGGCTCAGCGCTTCCAAGCTCGACGGATCGGCCCAGTGGGCGTCCTCGAAGACCATCAGCACTGGACGATCGCGCGAGATCGTCTCGACGTTGCGGTGCAACGCCTCGAGAGTTTTCTGCCTCCGCTCTTGCGGCTCGAGCTCCAACGCGGGAAATCGGCCGTCGTTCGGCAGCGACAGCATCTCGGCCAGCAGCGCGACATCCCGGGGCGGCGTAGGGGACAGGGAGAGCAAGGCCTCGAGCTTGTCGAGCTTGGTCTTCGTGTCGTCCTCGCGCGAAAGCCCAGCCAAGCGTTCCAGCTGCCGGATGATCGGATGCAGCGGGCTGCTGGTATGCAGCGGCGAACAGAAATAGCGCCGCCGCAGATGCGGCTCGCCCGCCACCCGCATCGAGAACGCCGCGGCCAATCGCGACTTGCCGATGCCCGCCTCGCCGGAGAGCAGCACGACCTGACCCTCGCCCGCCTTCGCCTTGGTCCAGCGCCGAAGCATGAGTTCGGTTTCTTCCTCGCGCCCGACCAGAGCCGCGAGACTGCCCGCGCGCAACGCCTCGAAGCGGCTCGCTCGACCACTCTCCCTGAGCGCGAGATAAGCGCGGGTCGGCGTGGCGATGCCCTTGATCTCTTGCGGACCGAGATCGTCGAGCTCGAAGAGATCGCCCAAAAGCCTCCGCGTGCTCTCGGCGATGACGACGCTGTCGGGCTCGGCGATCCCCTGAAGCCGCGCGGCGAGGTTCGGCGTGTCGCCGACGACATCCCGCTGGCCCGCCGCTCCCGAACCCATGAGATCGCCGACGATCACGATGCCGGTCGCGATGCCCACGCGCACGTGGAGCGGCGCGCCGGCGGTTGTCTCGAGTTTCGGCGCAGCTGCGACGATCGCGAGTCCGGCCCGCACGGCCCGTTCGGCGTCGTGCTCGTGCGCCCGTGGGTAGCCGAAAAAGGCGAGCACGCCGTCGCCCATATATTTGCCGACGAAGCCGCCGTTGATCGTGATCAGACCGGCGCAGCATTGGTGATAGGCGGCGATGATCGCGTGCATGTCCTCGGGATCGAGCCGCGCGGAGATCGCGGTCGAACCGACGAGATCGCAGAACATCACGGTCAACTGCCGGCGCTCGGCCGCGTCCGCGGTTGGAACCGAAATCGCGGTCGCGGGGAGCCTCAGTCCGGCGATGGCCTTGAGCAGCCGCTTGCGATGGCCCAGCGGAATTCCGAGCTTCTCGAAGTCGGCCTCGGACAGTTCCGGTAGGACCTCAGCGTCGATTTCGTTTTCGCGAAACGCCGCCTCATACCGGCCCAGCCCGAGTTCCCGCAGCCAATCCGCGACGTCCATGGCCTCGCCCCGATTTGGTGTCGGCTGGATGGTCCTCTAACTGACACGTCACCTGGGGTCTAGCGTCCGAGCCCGGGCGCCGCCAACGCCATTGATTTGTGCGATATGACGCAGTCCGCCTCGGAAGGCGCTCTTCTGGGGCGAGACGCGCGTGCTTCACTTCAGCTTCAGCCGCAGATGCGCAGCTCAAGTCTAGATTGCTCGCAGTGACAGATAGGGCGCTTGTTCCTTGCAGGCCCCAACCTCCCTTTTCTGGTTGGCCGTATCGGGTATGTGGCGCCTTGTTCAACGTGCCCCAATACCGACCCAAGAGCCCGCTTGCATTCGCCGCGACGAGGGGCTATATGCTGTTCGACTGTTTCTCATAGCTCCCTATTCCCGGATAGGGAGAGTTTTTGAGAGTGGGCCCCGGCCGGGACCCGCTCTTTTTTATTGCCGCTGGGTTCATGGACGAAGCACCGGATTCGCTGCCCGCGATGGCCCTCGCCGAGGGGTTGGACGAGCCGCGTCTGATTGCCGACAACGGCCTCGCTCAACGCGTCGGACGCATCGTCGAGCCGGTGCTGCGCGATCTCGGGCTGCGGCTGGTGCGCGTGAAGATCTCGGCCTCGCAGACCGCGGTGCTGCAGATCATGGCCGAGCGCCCCGACGGGACGATGTCGATCGAGGATTGCGAGCGCGCGAGCGTCGAGATCTCGCCGACGCTGGACGTCGAGGATCCCATCAGCCAAGCCTACCGGCTTGAGATGTCCTCGCCGGGGATCGATCGTCCGCTGGTGCGCGAATCCGATTTTCGCCGCGCGATCGGCCACGAGGTCCGCGTCGAAATGGCTGTTCCGGTCGATGGCCGGAAGCGCTTTCGCGGCGCGATCGAGGCTTTGGCGCCGATAGACGGGATCATCCATGTCCGGCTGCGCCTGCCCGGGGACGACAAGGACGCCGCTTCGAGCGTGGACCTTCCCATACGAGACATGGTGGAGGCTCGCCCCGTCCTCACGGACGAATTGATCCGCGCGACCCTCCGCCGCGAAAAGGCGGCGCTCAAAGAGGCCAAGCGCGCGGCCAAGCCGCCGCCGAAGCCGAAGACCGAAACCAAGACCAGAGCGAAATCGAAAGCCTAACATCCACCGCGGCCCCGAGCGCCCTCGGGACGCGGGACTTCACGAAGGAGAAGACGATGGCCGTCAGCGCCAACAGACTCGAACTCTTGCAGATCGTCGACGCCGTCGCGCGCGAGAAGTCGATCGACCGCTCGATCGTGCTCGCCTCGATGGAGGATGCGATGCAGAAAGCGGCGCGCTCGCGCTATGGTCAGGAGACCGAGGTGCGCGCCGACATCAACCCGAAGACCGGCGAAATCCGGTTCTCGCGCTTGCTGCTGGTCGTCGATCAGATCGAAAACGACGCGACCCAGATCACGCTCGCGGATGCGCAGAAGAAAAACCCCTCCGCGCAGATCGGCGACTGGATCGCAGAATCGCTGCCGCCGTTCGATTACGGCCGCATTCCGGCCCAGGCCTCCAAACAGGTGCTCGTGCAGAAAATCCGCGAGGCCGAGCGCGACAAGCAATATGACGTCTACAAGGACCGCATCGGCGAGATCATCAATGGTCAGGTGAAACGCGTCGAATACGGCAATGTCGTCGTCGATCTCGGCGGCGCCGGCGCGGGCGAGGCGGTCGTGCGGCGCGACGAACTCGTGCCCCGCGAGATGTTCCGCCCCGGCGACCGGATCCGCGCCTATGTTTACGACGTGCGCCGCGAAGCGCGCGGACCGCAAATTTTCCTCTCGCGGACGCACCCACAATTCACGGCCAAGCTGTTCATGCAGGAAGTGCCCGAGATTTATGACGGCATAGTGGAAATTAAGTCCGTCGCCCGGGATCCGGGCTCGCGCGCGAAGATCGCTGTCGTCTCCAACGATTCCTCGATCGATCCGGTCGGCGCCTGCGTCGGCATGCGCGGCTCGCGCGTGCAGGCGGTCGTCAACGAGTTGCAGGGCGAGAAGATCGACATCATTCCCTGGTCGCCCGACGCCGCCACCTTCATCGTCAACGCGCTCCAGCCCGCGGAAGTCATGAAGGTGGTGCTCGACGAGGATTCCACGCGTATCGAGGTCGTCGTGCCCGACGATCAGCTGTCCCTGGCGATCGGCCGGCGCGGACAGAACGTTCGTCTCGCCTCGCAATTGACGGGGTGGGATATCGACATTCTCACCGAGGCGGAGGAATCGGAGCGTCGGCAGAAGGAATTCGTCGAACGAACCAACACGTTCATGACCACGCTGGACGTCGATGAAACGGTCGCGCAACTGCTCGCCTCGGAAGGCTTCCGCTCGGTCGAGGAAATCGCCTACGTGGATATCGACGATCTCGCCTCGATCGAAGGCTTCGATCTGGAAACCGCCGGGGAAATCCAATCCCGCGCGCAGGGCCACCTGGCGGGGATCGAGGCCCAATACGACGAGGCGCGGAAGGCGCTGGGCGTTTCCGACGAACTCAAGACGATCGGGGGCCTGACGACCCCGATGTTGATCAAGCTCGGCGAGAACGAGGTCAGGACCGTCGAGGACCTCGCGGGCTGCGCCACCGACGATCTCGTGGGATGGACCGAGCGCGAGGAGTCCGGCGAGAAGAAGTACGCCGGCTATCTCAGCGAATTCGGGATTTCCCGCGAGGACGCGGACGCGATCATCATGGCCGCGCGCATCCGCGCCGGCTGGGTGGATGCATCCGCCCCCGAGACGCCCGCCGTCGAGGAAGAGGCGCACTGAAAGGGCGGGAGGTCGCAGATTGCGAACGCGGATCGATAGTGAGGAAAAGGGTCCGGAGCGAACCTGTGTCGTATCCGGCCTCAAGGGATCGCCGGAGACGATGCTTCGCTTCGCGCTTTCCGGCGAGGGCGCGGTCGTGCCCGACATTCGCCGCAAGCTGCCGGGACGGGGCGTCTGGACGCGGTTGAGCCGCGAGGTCGTGCGTCAGGCCGCGGCCAAACAAGCCTTTTCGCGCGGATTTCGCGCCAGCGTCCGGGCCGGCGCGGATCTCGCCGACGAAGTCGATGGCCTCTTGGAGCAGGACGCGCTGCGGTTTCTCTCCCTGGTCAACAAGGCCGGGCTGGTCACCATCGGCGGCGCAAAGGTCGAGGCTGCCATCCGCGCCGCGGCCTCGAAAGGCAATTTGGCGGGGCTGATTCAGGCGTCCGACGGCGCGCGCGACGGCGCGAGCAAGCTGCAAAAGCTGCTCGATGGCGTCCTGGGCGATCTGGGCGAATCCGTGGCGAGAATAAATCTCTTCGATTCTCATCAATTGGATTTGGCGTTGGGCAGGACAAATGTGATACACGCAGCGCTCACTGCGGGGCCAGCCAGCGCTGCGTTCCTCGCCAAGGTCGCACGCCTGATCCTCTACCGGTCGGGTGTGGGGGCGTCGGCGGAGGTTCCGGGCATCGTCGGCGCTGCCGGAACGACGAGCGAAATTTTCGATACGAGCCGAGAGTAACGGGGTCTGTGGAACAACGCATGAGCGAAACGAACAACAGCGGCGACAAGACCTTGGGCGCCCCGGCGCCGAAGGCGACTTTGCATCTCAAGCGCCCCATCGAGCAGGGCATGGTCCGGCAGAGCTTTTCGCACGGCCGGAGCAAGGCGGTCGTCGTCGAGAAGGTCAAACGCCGATCGGCGCCCGGAGAAGGGTCTCCGCGCGAAGCGCTGTCGACTCCAGCGGCGGCGGCATCCGCCGCCGCAGCGCCCAAGGCGACGATCGCGCTCACTCCCACGGCGCCCCGTGGTCCAACGGTCGGGCCTTCCGCTCCGCCCAAGACGGGCGTCGTCCTTCCCACCTTGACCGAGGAACAACGCGAAGCGCGTGCGCGGGCGTTGAACGACGCGCGAGCGCGCGAAGAGGAGGACCGGCGGCGCCAGG
>DASXYQ010000373.1:0-17947 GCA_036502445.1 Roseiarcus sp.
TGCGAGATGGAGCGTCCCGAGATCGAGTTCAAATACGGCGGGCAGGCGACGTTGGCGCGCGCGCCGAAGACCGCGACCGACGAGGAGTGGACGGATTTCCTCTATTTTCGCGACAATGTCAGGGGTCCCCAGGCGGAACGCTGGCGCCACGCCGTCGGCTGCGGCCGGTTCTTCAACTGCGTTCGCGACACGCTGAGCGACAAGATCATCGTGACCTACAAGGCGGGGCAGCCGCGGCCGGCCGGAATCTGAACGCGGGCGCGCTCGCGTCGAAGATCGCCGCCTCAATCTTCGCCGGATTGAGCGATGACGCGCCCGTCGGTGTTTGCCAGTCGAAAGCCGCCTGACCGTGACACTGTACGAAGCTCGCCTGGTCTGCCGCAGCCGGCGCGATCTCGAGCGCGTCGAGGCTCTGTCGGCGCATTACGGTGAGGAACCCTGAATCGCACATCGCGCCGGCCCGGCGACTCATGCTAGCGCGCAGCGATGTTGGCGAATCAGAGCGTTGAGCGGCGGCGCGCGCCGTACCCTTTGCTCCTCCTAGTGGGGCTCCTCCACGAGGTTGGGCCTTGATGTCCCCGTTCTTCCTCGATGTCGAACGTTCCCTGACCGGCCGCCCGTGGCGCGCGCGGCTCGACGCGGCGGGGGAGGCGCGGGCGCTGGCGATCACGCAAATCGCCGGCCAGGACGAGTTGATGTCGCGGATTCTCGCCGGCAGGGGGATCGGGATCGAGGAGGTCGAGCGCCATCTCGATCCGACCTTGCGCGACCTGATGCCGGACCCGTTCACGATGCGCGAAATGGAGGCCGCGACGGCGCGGCTGAAGAGAGCGGTCGAGCGGCGCGAGCGGGTGGCGATTTTCGGTGACTACGACGTCGACGGCGCGGCCAGCGCGGCGCTGCTCAGCGAATACCTCGAGGCCTGCGGCTGCGAGACGCTGATCCATATTCCCGACCGCGTCGTCGAGGGCTACGGCCCGAACGTCGAGGCGATGGCGGCGTTCAAGGCGAAGGGGGCGAGCCTGGTCGTGACCGTCGATTGCGGCGCGGTCAGCTTCGAGCCGTTCGCTGAGGCGGGACGGCTCGGACTAGACGTCGTCGTCTTCGATCATCACCAGGCGCCGGAAGCCTTGCCGCACGCCGCGGCGATCGTCGATCCGAACCGGCAGGACGATCTTTCCGGCCTCGGCTATCTGTGCGCGGCGGGGGTCGTCTACATGGGGCTCGTCGCCCTCAACCGGGCGCTGCGCGAATCCGGCTTTTTCAACGGCGCCAGACCGCCCGACCTGATGGCCGCGCTCGACCTGGTGGCGCTGGCGACGGTGGCGGACGTCGTGCCGCTGGTCGGCCTCAACCGGGCCTTCGTGGCGCGCGGGCTCGCGGTGATGCGGCGGCGCGAGCGCCCCGGCCTCGCGGCGCTGTTCGACGCGGCGGGCGCCGATGGGCCGCCGCGCTGTTATCACCTCGGCTATCTGATCGGCCCGCGCATCAACGCGGGCGGCCGGATCGGCGACGCCGCGCTGGGCGCCCGGCTGCTGACGACGCGCGACGATCTGCGCGCGCGAGAGATCGCGGCCGAACTGGACCGGCTCAACCGGGCGCGCCAAGAGATCGAGGTCGCCATGCTGGCCGAGGCCGAGGCGGAGGCGCTCGGCGGGCTCGGGCTCGAGGAACGCGGCGCTTGCGTGGTCGTGGCGGGCGAGGGCTGGCCGCCCGGCGTCGTCGGCATCATCGCGGCGCGGCTCAAGGAGCGGTTCGAGCGGCCGGCTTTTGCGCTGGCGCTGAACGGCGCCGTCGCGACCGGCTCCGGCCGCGGAATCGCGGGCGTCGATCTCGGCCGCGTCGTTCGCGTTGCGGTCGAGGCGGGGCTCGCGATCAAGGGCGGCGGCCACGCGATGGCCGCCGGCGTCACGCTGGCGCGCGCCCGGCTCGGGGATTTTCGCGCGTTTCTCGAGGAGCGGCTCGCGGCGCCGGTGGCGGCGGCCCGCACCGGCGCCGGCCTCGTCGTCGACGCCGCGGTCGCGGCGGCCGCGGCGACGCCGGCCCTGGTGCGCTCGATCGAGGCGGCGGGACCGTTCGGCGCCGGCAATCCCGAGCCGCTGTTCGCGCTGCCGCGCCACAGGCTGACCGAGGTCTTCCCGGTCGGGACCGGTCATCTGAAACTGCGCGCCGTCGCCGGCGACGGCCAGCCGATCGAGGCGATCGCGTTCCGCGCCGCCGGCAAGCCGCTCGGCGACGGTCTCGACCGCGCCAAGGGCGGCCTCGTGCACTTGGCGGGAACGCTGTCGATCAACAGTTACGGCGGCCGGGAGCGCGCGCAGTTGCGGGTGGTCGACGCGGCCGATGTGGCGGGGTAGGGCGACGCGTCGCTCGCTCGAGCGAAGTCGGGATTATTTTCCGGTTTTGTGATTTTTCAAGGCTTTGCGAGGTGGAAAATTTTCCTCCGTCTCGCCGCGGCTGCGCCGTTCCCGCGGATCAGCGATCGCAGCCGAGGCCGACGACGAGCTCTGCCAAGTGTTGGATCGGGCCGAGAGTACCCGGGGTCAGCCGCGCGCCCGTGTACCAGATATTGTGGGTTCGAGGCTTCCGAGCCCATACCATTTTCGGGCGCGGATTCAATCTTTTCAAGTCGTTGCGGCGCCATTTCCGGGCGACCCGTTTGCCGTCAGGCCACCCGCGCCGCGATCCCGGCGAGCGAAGCGAGGAGCATCCGGCCGGCCCTTGGAACGGGGTCGCGCAAAATCGAGATTCTTTCCGCATTTTGTGAGTTTTCAACGTTTTGCAATGCGGAAAATTTCCCGGTTGCGACGCCACCCTCCTGCTCTTCCGCGCGAGGGACGCGCGGCCGCGGCCGGACACGACGACGTCTTCGATCGTCACGCGTCCTGACGCTCTCTCGCCTCTCTGCACGCGCGCAGGCGCACGCAATCGTGCGCGGCTCGTCGCCACGATCTGTGCGCTGTCGTCGTTTCTCACGCGCCGTCTCCGCGACCCCCGAGCTGAAATCGGGTCGATCCAAAGACCCTAGCACGAGTTTGGTTTTTCAGAAAGCATTTTGAAATTTGTACTCTACTGTAACCAATGGCCTTCCCCATCGGGCCGACACCTGTGCATATCGGGAGTACTGAGCATTTGCCCATGTCGTGAGCAAAAATGTAGATGGGCGATCTTCAAAATTGAGCGCGCGGACGGACGCCCTTTATGCTTGAAGCTCCTCGAAAGGACGGCGGGTGGAGGCGGGGATGGTCAGGGCGGAGTTCATTGGCGGCGATGAAACGCTTGACGCCGGAGTCGCAGGTCACTTGGATGTCCGCCGGCAGCTCGCCGGTTCGCTGGTCGTGGTCTTCGCAATCGCCGCTTTCTGCGGCCTGAAGGTTCTGACGCCGCCCCATCAAGTCGCCGATAAGGTCTCTGCTCACAAGTTTGCGGTGATCCAGCCGCCACAGTTCGCCGCAGCGCCAAACCCGCGCGTCGCACTCGCGCTGCAAAATGAGAGCGAGCTTCCCTGAACGGCGTGGCTCAGGCGAGGTTCATGTACGGCGCTCTCCGTCATTGCGAGCTCCGCACTGGCCTCCGGCCGGTCCCCTTGGATGAAACGTGATGCGTACAAGTCAAGGCGCCCCGCCGTCATGGCCGGGCTTGTCCCTAGGGCTTGTCCCGGCCATCCACGTCGTCCAACCGCACCGCTGTTTCAGATATAGTCGGCGCCTGATCGGCTAAGCATTTGGGCTGCGCGCTAGCCGAACCACGTGGATGGCCTGGACAAGCCCGGCCATGACGGAAAACGACATGGAAATCAGCAGCTAAGCTGCTTGTTTCTCGCTAGCGACAGCGAAGCAACCCAGACTGAGCCGCAGTTGGAGACCCCTAGTCTGGGTCGCTTCGCTTTGCTCGCGATGACGGTCGAGCGTCAGGCGCCAGTCGAACCCCGCCGAATTCCCTCACTCCTCCTCCGCGTATCGAGCGTCCACGTAAACCCATGCGTGAACGCCAGAGGCGAGAGAAGCCGCGACACGCCTGTACGCGGCGACTTCATATGCGTCCGAGGCGGCGAGCTCGGCATCCGTGATTTCGAAGACGGTTCCGTCGATGCAGTCGCTGTCGCGGCCAGTAAATCTGACGATCGGGTGATGCGTCCTGCCGCTTTTCGCGATGACGTCCGGATCTTCGATCAGCATGAGCAAGGACTCGAACTTCTCCAGCTGGTCCGGCCGGCCGCAGAGTTTTCTGCCGAAGGTCGACATTTGCACGTCTTCCTGCTGAAGCGTGCCATAGGAAAACAGGTGGGGCATGAACCGGTCTCCCGGACGCCATTGTAGCCGCGCTCGCTGAGCGCGGCCGGCGTAGAGCGCCTCACTTCCCGAATGTCAACCAAGCGGAACCAACGCGGTCGGCGACCGCGACTACAGAGTGGGCCGGATCGGGACGAAAGGTTTCCGGAAAGACGCGCTTCAGCCTCGAAGAAGGGTCTTTTCAGCAGTTTCAGCCAAATGTGAAGGCAAATTTGCCGACCTCGCCGGTCTGTCTGACGAGTTGCCAGAGCCGCTGTTGCGTGACGACGCCCACACCATCATCTTCGCGGAACTCGTTGGCTACGAAGCTGCTGCGGGTTTGAACGTCAGCGCCAGGCCGTTCATGCAATAGCGAAGACCGGTCGGCTTCGGGCCATCGTCGAAGACATGCCCGAGGTGTCCGCCGCAGCGGCTGCAATGCACGGCGGTTCGGATCATCCCATAGGAATTGTCGTCAGTCGTTCCGACGGCTTTGTCGATCGGCGCCCAGAAGCTCGGCCAACCCGTGCCGCTGTCAAATTTCGTCGTCGAGGAGAAGTCATCCAGCCCGCATCCGGCGCAGGCGAAGACGCCGCGCCGTTCCTCGTGCAGCAATGGGCTGGTGAAGGCGCGCTCGGTTCCGGCTTGACGAAGCACGGCGTACTGGTCGGGTTTCAACAGCTTGCGCCATTCCTCATCGGTGTGCGTGACCTCGAAGGTCTCGCTGGCCGCGGTGGCGCCAATCCGCCACGGCAAGCCGGCCGCCGCCGCGCCGATCGCCCCGCCCAGCAAAAGAAACCGCCGTGTCAACATGATGCAGACCTCCGTTCACGCCTATGGGTATACGGGGCGGGGCCCACTTAGTTACAGGAACAAGGACGATCACGAGAATTTTTTCGCTCCGGATCGAAGACGCGGGCAATGTGGACGGGCGCGGCCAATCTCACCCAGGCCCCTCACCGCACCTCTCTCCCCGCAAAGAGGCGAGGAGAGGGGGCCCGAGCCGTGCTGGCCTCCTCGCGAACGGCGAACCGGCTTTGCTCGATTTCCCCTCAATTCGCCGACCTTCCCCTAGGGGCAGTATCGCTCGAAGATGGTCCGTGTCATGGTTTGTCGGCGCCGATGATCAATTCTTAATCGCGAGTCGACATGTCCCGCGCAGGAGCACAAACCCTATGGATTTGGGGCATCATTTGGCGCTAGAGTGGCGAGGGGGAGCCCAAGCGAAGGCGCCGCAGGTCGCCGGTTGCTGAGAGTGGGATCGACGTCAGCCCTCGAAGTCGGCGGAACGAGGCGGCTTCCACCTAGCCCAGGCGGTCGGCCATCTCCGACAAGCCGTAGCCACAAGAGTGAGGTTATCATGAAAAGACAAGCTGTGGTTGTCGCGATCGCGATTCTCCTGCAGGCGCCCCTGGCGACAGCTCCCGCGGAGGCGTTTCCGGTGGCGAGCTCCGCGACCGTTATCGGGCAGTCTGACCCATTGATCCAACAAGTCCAGAGACGCGCCGGCGGCGGCGGGCGCGCGGGCGGGTTTCACGGCGGTGGCGCGCGCGCGGGCGGTTTCCACGGCGGCGGCGCGCGCGCGGGCGGTTTCCACGCCGGCGGCGTGCGCGCGGGCGGGGTTCACGCCGGCGGCGTGCGCGTCGGCGGGGTTCACGGCGGCGCCGTGCGCGTAGGCGGGGTTCACGGCGGCGCCGTGCGCGTAGGCGGCTGGTCGCGCCCGGGGAACTATTATTGGCGTCCTGGCGGCGCGATCGCCGCGGGCGCGGCGATCGGATTCGTCTCCGCGGCGGCCGCCGCTTCCTGGGCCGGCGCCGCGCCAGGACCCAACATGTGCTGGTATTATACTGACCCGAGTCGAACCCAAGGCTTCTGGGACGTCTGCCAGTAGCTGGCTGACGCGAAAATCGAGCGGATCATGTCAGCGAACGCAACACTCACGTCGTCGGCGCGGCTGCTGCGCCCCGACATGCTTTGGATCGACGGCGGCAGCTTCCGAATGGGGTCCGATCGGCATTACCCGGAGGAGGCGCCGTCTCACAATGTCGCAGTCGACGGCTTTTGGATCGACCGGACGCCGGTGACGAACCGACAGTTCAAGGAATTCGTCAGGGCGACCGGTCATGTCACATTCGCCGAGAAGCGGCCCGACCCCAAAGATTATCCCGGCGCCCTGCCGCACATGCTCTATGCGGGCTCGCTGGTCTTTTCGCCGCCCGCTCGCGTCGCCAATCTAAGGGACTGGAGCCAGTGGTGGCAGTTCCTCGAGGGCGCCGACTGGCGTCATCCCTATGGACCCAAGAGCCGCATCGACGGTCTCGACAATCATCCGGTGGTCCATGTCGCGCTGAGCGATGCGCTGGCCTATGCGAGTTGGCGCGGCAAGGAGTTGCCGACCGAGACGGAATGGGAATTTGCCGCTCGCGGCGGTCTCGACGGGGCGGAATATGCGTGGGGTGAGGAGTTCGCGCCAGGCGGCAAGCACATGGCCAACACCTGGCAAGGCGAGTTTCCGCGCCAGAACCTCGTTGAAGACGGCTTTCAGCGAACTTCGCCCGTCACCGCGTTCCCCCCCAACGGATACGGCGTGTACGACATGATTGGCAACGTCTGGGAATGGACGTCCGACTGGTATTCGCCAAAGCACGCGGGCGATGCGCCGAAAGCGTGCTGCGTTCCCACAAACCCTCGCGGCGGCCCTGAGGAAGCGAGTTACGACTCGTGCCAGCCCGAGATCAAGATCCCGCGCAAGGCGCTGAAGGGCGGCTCGCACCTCTGCGCGCCCAACTACTGCCGCCGCTATCGCCCAGCGGCTCGCCACGCGCAGGCCGTCGACAGCTCGACCAGCCATATAGGCTTCCGCTGCGTCGTGCGCGGGAGCGAGGCCGCGTGATCGCCGAGGCGCCATCGGAAGGCGCGCTTCTTTTGGCGCGTTTGGCTGTCGCGCTCATCGTCGTCTTTATTGTTCTCGGGGTGGTCTGGTACGGACTCTCGGTCGAAGTTCACAATCGGATTTGGAAAGACATCTTTGAGCGCCCGGCCGGCCCGATGGCGTTTCGTTTCATCCTGCAGCCGACGATGGCTCTGATCGCGGCCCTGCATGACGGCATCAGGGATGCTCGTCTAGGCCGCTCGCCCTACCTCTGGACGATATTGCGCGACCCGCAGAAGCGGGGCGGGCGAATTCGCGAGGGCTTGATCTCGACGTCGCGGATCATATTGCTCGGTCTCGTAATGGACCTGCTCTATCAATACGAGGTCCTGGAGACATTTTACCCCGGCGAAGCGGTAATCATGGTTCTGCTGCTCGCACTTGTTCCTTATTTCGTTCTGCGCGGTCCCATCGCGCGCGTCGCGCGCGAATGGGTCTCGCGTCCCGTGTCGAATTAGCCGGGGGGCTGGGGATCGAGTGGAAAACGTCACCTCGAAATCAGATGCGGGTGCGATTGCCACCGAGCTCGCCGAGCGACGCACGGGGATGGCGTTTCAGCGCACGCGGATGAGCGCCGATCGCACGCTGATGTCGGTGATCCGCACCTCGCTGTCGCTGATCAGCTTCGGCTTCACCATTTTCCAGGTCTTCCAGAAATTGCGCGACCAGAACGTGCTGAGCGGCGCGGCGCCGGCTCGTAATTTCGGCGTCACACTGGTATTGCTCGGGATCGCGATGCTCATTTTCGGCATCGTCTATCACGTGCAGTTCATGCTCGAACTGCGCACGCTTCGCAAGACCATGGCGGCGGAGGGACTCGTCCACGCCGAGAGCCGATTCCCTCCTTCGCTGACGCTGATCACCGCGGTGATCTTGCTGCTGATCGGCGTCGCCGCCATCCTCAGCATGGTTTTCAAGATTGGACCGTTCGACTGACAAGAGCGAGCAAGGGAGGTCTGAAATGGCGTTGAAGGAATACAAGCCCGGAACCGCCAGCGGCGTCTCGGTTGGACGCGCGCCGGGCTCCGCGCTTCACGACAGGGCAGGGGAGGGGAAAGCGTCCGCGCGGGTCGCATGACGCGACAGCGATCAACAACAACAGTTTGCCAAACAGTATATTTGTCAATCAAGTGCAGCTAAATCTTATGAGCGGAGGAGTGAGTTGATGGCTACGGCACCAAAAAGCGGCAAGCCGAATATCCTCGTCATCTGGGGCGACGATATAGGAATTTCCAATCTGAGTTGTTACTCGCACGGCCTGATGGGCTACAAAACGCCCAACATCGACCGCATCGCCAAAGAGGGCATGATGTTCCTCGATTCCTACGGCGAGCAGTCCTGCACCGCGGGCCGCTCGTCGTTCATCACCGGACAGAGCGTCTATCGCACCGGTCTGTCAAAGGTCGGCATCCCGGGCGCGCCGGTCGGCATGTCCGAAAAGCTGCTGACCATAGCGGGCGCGCTGAAGAACCAGGGCTATGCGACCGGACAATTCGGCAAGAACCATCTCGGCGATCTCAACCATATGCTGCCGACCAATCACGGCTTCGACGAGTTCTTCGGCAATCTCTACCACCTCAACGCCGAGGAGGAACCGGAGATGGAGGACTACTTCCCCGCGAAGGACTTCCCGAAAATCAAAGAAATGATTGGTCCGCGGGGGGTCATGCACTCCTGGGCCACCGAAGTGGACGATCCGACGGAGCAGCCTCGCTGGGGCAAAGTCGGGAAGCAGAAGATCGAGGACACCGGCCCGCTGACGAAAAAGCGGATGGAAACTTGCGACGACGAGTTTGCCGCGGCGGCGAAGGACTTCATGAAGCGTCAGAACGACGCCGGCAAGCCGTTCTTCGTTTGGCTCAACACCACTCACATGCACCTGTTCACCCACCCGAAGCCGGAGAGCAAGGGGCAGGCCGGGCGCTGGCAGTCGCCGTACCACGACACGATGGTTGATCATGACAAGCTGGTCGGGGAGGTACTAGACTACCTCGATAGCCTGGGCATCGCCGACGATACGTTCGTGATGTATTCGACCGACAACGGCCCGCATCGGAATTCCTGGCCGGATGGCGGCACGACGCCGTTCCGCAGCGAGAAGAACACCAACTGGGAAGGCGCCTTCCGCGTTCCGATGCTGGTGCGTTGGCCGAACAGAATCGCGGCGGGCTCGGTCTCGACCGAGATAGTCCAGCATCACGACTGGTTCCCGACCTTCCTCGCCATGGCGGGCGAACCGGATATCGTCGAGAAGGCGAAGAAGGGCTACGCCGCAATCGGCCGCACCTACAAGAACCATATAGACGGCTACAATCTCGTGCCCTACCTGACCGGGCAGGAGAAAGAGTCCCCGCGCAAGTTGTTCGTCTACCTCAGCGACGACGGCGACGTGCTCGCGCTGCGCTACGACAATTGGAAGGTATTGTTCATGGAGCAACGCTGCCAAGGCACGTTGCAGGTATGGTCGGAGCCGTTCACGAGGCTACGGCTGCCGAAGATCTTCAACTTGCGCACTGACCCTTACGAGTTTGCGGACGTCACCTCCAACAGCTACTATGAATGGTTCTTGTACCACGATTACATCTTGTACGGAGCCTTTATCGTCGCGGACCAATGGGCGAAGACATTCTTGGAATTCCCACCGGTGCAGAAGCCCAACAGCTTCACCATGGACCACGCCTTGGCGATGATCGCAGAAGCGGGAACCGGACGGCATTGACGCGAGAAGCCGGGCGGCGGGCGCGTCTCGCTGCCCGACGGACATACGAGGCGCGAAGTATGGCTCCGCTACGCCCCGGATCGCCGCCATAGCGGCGATCCGCACCTTCCTCAACTATTTCCTCGACCGGGATCTCATAGAGATTGGTGGCAGGCATCGCATTATTCGCAAGTTGGCGCTTCGTTGGCGTCGCTCGGCTTGTCTCTTACGGCCGGAATCATGCATTTGCAGACGGGGCGGGAAACGAGCGTGCCGTCGTCGGTGCGTTCTGTCTTGCCGTTCACCAGCACATCGAGGACCGTGATTTCATTCGCGTGGACGACGACCTTGCAGTATTCGGTCGGATGCCAATCATGAAACACGCCGGGAACTGCGCTTCTGAGCGATATTACTCCCGGATCTCGGACAATAATGCCCGTAGCGGACAGCTTCAGATCGACATCGTCGAGGAACAACACCCCCTTCGCGAGCCTGCTGCGATCAAATCTCACATAGACTTTCCCCGTCCCGAGGTGCGACCTCCCGCCGAACCACGATGCTGGCGAAAGCAGCCGCCACGACACATTTTCCGCCCCTTCGCGACGTTGTCGCCTCGAATCGTCCATATCGAAGGCGCTCGGGCCGAACGTCGGAAGCCAGAAGGCAAAAAGCGCCGCGATGAGCACGGGTCTGATCCGATCGGCGCCGTCAGCTAGAGATTTTTTCCTGAATGTCTTTCAAATCGTTGATGGTTTTGCCCAGGTCGTCAACGATGGCGTCGAGATTCTCCATTACCTTGTCGGCTTCGTCCAACTTTATGAGTTCCTCGATATAGTATTCTTTGCCTTGAAGCGAGATTAGAGTAGATACCAGTTCGGTCCGCAATTTATCGACGATTTTTACTTTCTCCGTCGCCGCGGTCAGGCGGCTTTGCCAACCCGTAATGAGCGTTCTGGTCTCCTCATCGGTCAGATCGGGTCGCCTGGTTTGCGCCCTCTGCAACTCACCCGAAAGATAGGATAAATAGGATTGAGACTGCTTCGTAATGGCTCCGTCATCCGAGATCGCATCGAGCGCATCAGACAAAGTGGCTCGAAAGTTCTGCAGTTCGCTCAGGGACTTCTGTGGGTCCTTGATGGTTTTTACGTTCTCGCCCAGCTTTTTTGCGTCGTCGACAATATTTTTCAGATCGGACTTTATCGCCCCATATTGACTGGTGAACTGGTTGCCGCGCTGGGCGGCTTCCACGCCCGGATTATCGTCGGCCAATAAAACCTGCGTGCTGAACAAAAGGAAACAGGCCGAAAAAACAGCTCCGAAAGCAATTCGGTTCGGTGTCATGGGCAGCCTCGCGTGGGTAGCCGGCGTTCAACTCAGTTCAGGTCGGTTAATTCTCTATTGATGGCATATGAATGGCATCGTGCGCCGACCCGCTCGGGTTGTCCACCGGTGCAATCGCGTGAGCGCGAATCCCTTCTCCGCTTTGCGGAGAAGACGGCGCGTCTTTCGACGGACATGACCCTTGCGCGGGGCGGCGGGCAATTCGATACTGAGGCGACTGAAGCGTTTCGACCGTCATTGCGAGCAAAGCGAAGCAATCCAGACCAAGCCGCGGCTGGAGACCCTCAGTCCGGGTCGCTTCGCTTTGCTCCCGATGCGAGTCGCGTCGCCAAGAAGCCGAGTTGTCTCTATTTCCGGGGAAAGTCGATCCAGCCTTCCCGCCGCCGCGAGGTCCAGCCCATCAAATGATGCGTCAATACGAACTGGTCGAGCGTGTCCGCCGTTACAATCCCCAGGCGGACGAGGAGCTGCTGAACCGCGCCTACGTCTTTGCGATGCGCGCGCACGGCCAGCAGAAGCGCGCCTCGGGCGATCCCTATTTCTCGCATCCGCTCGAGGTCGCCGCGATCCTCACCGAGCTCAAGCTCGACGACGCCACGATCGTCGCGGCGATGCTGCACGACACGATCGAGGACACGCCCGTCACCCGCGTCGAGATCGACAAGATGTTCGGGGCGGAGATCGGCGGTCTCGTCGATGGGTTGACCAAGCTCAACAAGCTCGACTTCGCCTCCCGGCACGCGCAGCAGGCGGAGAATTTCCGCAAATTGCTGCTCGCGATCGCCGACGACGTGCGCGTGCTGCTGGTCAAACTCGCCGACCGCCTGCACAACATGCGAACCCTGCAATTCGTGCCCGAGGGCAGGCGCGCGCGAATCGCGCAGGACACGCTCGAAATCTACGCGCCGCTGGCGGGCCGCATGGGCATGCAGGGCCTGCGCAACGAGTTGGAGGATCTCTCGTTTCGATTTTTGATGCCCGACGCTCATGAGCTCATCGTCGACCGGCTCGAGGGGCTGAAGACCAAGAACGGTGCGCTGATCGCGCGCATCGCCGACGAGCTGAAGGACCAGTTCGCGCGGCGCGGCATCAAGGTCGAGGTCAAGGGCCGGGAGAAACAGGCCTATTCGATCTGGCGAAAGATGGAGCGCAACTCGATCGCCTTCGAGCAGCTTTCCGATATCTACGGCTTCCGCATCCTCGTCGATACTATCGCCGACTGCTATGCCGCGGTGGGCGTCGCGCATACGACTTGGCCCAGCGTGATGGGTCGCTTCAAAGACTATATTTCGACGCCCAAGCAGAACGAGTATCGCTCCATTCACACCACCGTCGTCGGACCCGGCACGCAGCGCGTAGAGTTGCAGATCCGTACCCGGGACATGCACGAAATCGCGGAATACGGCATTGCCGCGCACGCGCTCTACAAGGACGGCCACAGCGTTCTCAACACCGGAGAGAGCCGCGCCTATCGGGGTCTCAGGCAGATCATCGAGACGCTGTCGGGCGACGATTCCGACAAGTTCCTCGAGCACACCAAACTCGAATTGTTTCAGGATCAGGTGTTCTGCTTCACGCCCAAGGGGCGCCTCATCGCGCTGCCGCGCGGCGCGACCGCGATCGACTTCGCCTATGCCGTGCACACCGACGTCGGCAATTCCGCGGTCGGCGCGAAGATCAACGGCCGCATCGCGCCGCTGATTTCGACGCTGCACAACGGCGACGAAGTGCTGATCACGCGTTCGGAGAGCCGCACCCCGCCCGCCGCCTGGGACAGTCTCGTCGTGACCGGACGCGCCCGCGCGGCGATCCGCCGCGCGACGAGGGAGGCCGCGAAGGCGCAATATGGCGGCCTCGGGCGGCAGATCGTCGAGCGCGCTTTCGAGCGGGCGGGGCGAAAGTTCAGCGACGCCAAGCTGAAGAGCGCATTGCCGCGGCTGGCGCGCGCCTCGATCGACGACGTCTTCATCGGCGTCGGGCGCGGCGAGATCTACTCCGCCGACGTCGTGCGCGCGATCTATCCCGATTTCCAGGAGGAGCGGAAAGCCGGGCCGGCGCTCTCGCGCAACGAGAGCGGTTGGTTCGGCCTCGCCAAAGCGGCGCATCTGGTTTTTCGCGTGCCTGGCCAGAACGAGCAAGGCTCGAACCTGCCGCTGCGTGGCGTCGATTGGGACCTCCCGGTGCGCTTCGCGCCCAAGGGCGGCGCCGTGCCGGGCGAACGGATCGTCGGCATCCGCACGCCGGGGGAGGGGATCACGATCTATCCCATCCATTCGCCCGCGCTGGTCGACTACGACGACAAGCCGGAGCAATGGCTCGACGTGCGCTGGGACCTCGACACCGCCCAGAAGGCGTTTTATCCGACGCAGATCGTGGTCACCACCTTGAACGAACCCGGCGCCCTCGGCGTCGTCGCGACCACGATCGGCGAGGCGGGCGCCAATATCGACAATTGCGTCTTCAACCCGACCGGGCCGGACTTTCGCGAGCTGCGCTTCGATCTGGAAGTCTCCGACATCCAGCATCTCAACGCCGTGATCGCTCAGCTCAGAGGCAAGAGCGTCGTCAGCAAGGTCGAGCGGTTGAGCGGATAGGACAATGCCGCTCTATTTCGCCTACGGCGCCAACATGGACGTCGAAGCTATGGCGCGGCGCTGCCCGCGCTCGCGGCCGCTCGGCGTCGCTCGCCTGATGCGCCATCGTCTTGCGATCATGCGCGAGGGCTGGCTGACGGCGACGCGCGACGCCCGCGGGCGCGTCCACGGCGTGCTCTGGGACCTCGCGCTCGCCGACGTCTCGGCGCTCGATCGCTTCGAGCAGCTGGCGGACGGGTTGTACGTGAAGACCATGCATCCGGTGATCGCGTCGGGCGGGCCGAGGCGGGCGCTGGTCTATTTCGGTGCGAACGCGGGGCCGGGGAGGGCGGACGGGGACTACATCCGGGCGGTGATCGCGTCGGCGCGGCGCTGGCGGCTGCCGGAAGAGGCGATCGCGACGCTGGAGCGATTTGCGGGCGAGACAGGCGCCGCGCGCGTGCGGCCGAGGTTTCCGCCGTTTGATCGATGGCCAGTGTAAGGGCTGAGCCGTCAAAATGGAAATTCACAACCACAACGCGCATCGCCGGTTGGGAGTCGAACATAAAGAGGCGGTCTGCTAGACAGTCTAGAGGAGCGACCCCATGGCCCAAGCGCCATCTGAGCCTACCAATCTCGTGTTGGAGCAATTGCGTGTGATGCGCGCGGAGACGAGCGCGCATTTCAAACAGATCGAGGCCGATATTTCGGGCATGAAAGCCGATATTTCGAGTTTGAAAGCCGATGTCACGGACATCAAGAAAGATATTCGCGGCTTCAAGCTCAATACGATTGCCGAAATCTATAAAGCCAATCTGACGGTGGCGAGCTTCGTGGATCACGAGCAGCGCATCCAGGCGCTGGAGCGCAAAGTGCCGTAGAACCCTCCTCGCGGCGTTCCTGTCCGGGCGCCGCGCTCAGCCCTTCGGTTTCGCCCATTCGCTCCAACTCGCCGGCGCGGCGGCGACGATGTCGCGCACGCTCGTAGGCTCGGCCCAACCTTCGACGCCGCGACTGGAAAGCGACGCCGCCGCGAACTCCGTCATCTGCGCCTGCAAGTAACGCGTATTGGCGGCGCCCCATTCGCCCTCGCCATGAGAAGCCCGCACGGCGAGGATCTTGCGAGGCCCGCGGGCGCGGCGAAAGCATGCCAGCGAACCCTCGAGACTCTCGGCGAAATCCCAGAGCCCGCGGCCGATGAACAGCGCTGGCCATCGCGCGACGCCGGCGAGGACCTCGCTCGACGGCATCATCTGCACGTTGAATTCCTCGCGCCGGGCCGCCTCGACCAGGGAGTCTTCGGGCGGGCGATACCCCAGGCCGCCGCCGAACGGCGCCATCAAGAGGGCGGCTTTCAGGTTGTACCCGTAAGGGTCGCGCTCGGCGGGATCGGGCCGGTCGAAGTCGCACGAGCCGACGCAGTTCTTCTGCATCGCCCAGCAGGCGACCATGCAGCCCTGCGACGCTCCGGATACCACGACGGGAATTTCGCGTGCGGAGCGGCCCGCGAGCAGGCGTCCCGCCGCGGATGCGCCCTCGAGAAGTTCGCCGCTCGGCGTAAGTATGCGCGCGCCGCGACCCGTCTCGAGCGCGTCGAGCGCTCGAAAAATGTCTTCGGCCTGTTCGTTGCAGTTGCTGTCGCTCGCGCCGCCGGAAATGCCGTGCCCGCGCTTGTCGAGAGTGAGCACGTCGAAGCCGGCCTTCGCGAAGGCCGCGATATAGGTCCGCCACGCCCGCCCGCCGAATCCCTCGGTGCGGCCGTCGGCGTTGGGATAGCTCGTCGCCAGCCACGCCTGGAGATCATCGCTCCAGCGGCAAGGGGGATCGTCGGGGTGATGGATCGCGGTGGTCTCGATCGAGCGGCCGGCGACGAGAACGACGAGGGCCTTTACGCGGCCGCCGCGTGCATCTGAAACGCCGTCTCCCGCGAAATGCCAACCGCGCAACCTGATCGGATCGCGCAACCCCATTTGCAGGGCCTCATAGGGTTCGCGAGGCGCTTCGATTTCGACGACGCTGCATCGCCCGTCGAACTCCGCGATCTCTTCGCGCCAGGGGTCGGCCGCGAAGAAGGCTGGCCGGCGGATCGCGCGGAGATCGACGTCGCCGTGGGCGTCGATCTTGCCGCGGGGGTCGAGAACGCCCGTCACGCGGAATTGGTGCGGAACCGGGTTGCGAGACAGCTTGGCCATGATGCGCTCGCGCGTCGCCGCATCCTTTCTCGCCTCGCGCCAGCCCGCCTTGATCGCGGCGTCAGTGAATGCGTCGAGGTAGAAATCGCCGGCGAAATCGCGGGGAACGGATTGCGCGAGCGGAGTGAAAGGAACCAACTCGCCGTCGTTCCCTCCGACGCGATAGGCGGGAAATCGCGCGTTCTGATCCCAGCCGACCTCGACGAAGCCATCCGGCGGAGACTCGTCGGGCGAGACGAAGGGACCGTCGGACGGAAAAGCGAATGTGCGCGCGTGGCGGAGGGCGTCGGCTTCGGCGGAGCTTTTTGCTGGCATGGCCAGTTTCCTCGGCTCGCGGTGCGATTGCCTCGCTCGCAGTGGTCAAAATCCGTCTCGCAGCCGACGGCCTGAGCGGATCCTCGATGCTTTAGCATGTCGGGAGGGGAGCGGACGAGCCGACGCCTCGGTTTCGCACGCCGGTTGTAGACCGAAGAAGCGCGGCGACGATACTCGACTGTGCTTTTAAAGGCATGAACACTTCGCAGCATGTTCTTAGCGATTTCTTGAGAACCTTGCGCTTTGATGCACCCTTGAAATTCGGGATTCGGGAATTCCAGGACGTTTTCCCGTTGGATCGGATCAAGAGGATAGTTGAATGGGCATCGTCGAGCGGACGGCGGACCTTGCCGAGCTCGGCCGGGTCGGGCAGCGTGAAGCGCAGCTTTTCCCGCGGAAGCGCTCCTTCCCCGAGGCGCTGACAAAAGTCGCCGTATTGATCCCGTGCTACAACGAGGAGCCGACGATCGGCGCCGTGGTGCGCGATTTCCGCGCGGCGCTGCCTCGCGCCGAGATATTCGTCTACGACAACAACTCGCGCGACGGAACATCCGCAGCGGCGCGGGCGGCCGGCGTCGAGCCGCGCCGCGAGCCGCTGGCGGGCAAGGGCAACGTCGTCCGGCGCATGTTTGCGGACATCGAGGCCGACATCTACATCCTCGTCGACGGCGATGCGACCTACCACGCCCCGAGCGCGCTCGAAATGATTCGCCGGCTTTCCTCCGAGCGGCTCGACATGGTCGTCGGCCGACGGCGTCACGACGACGCCGCGGGCGTCTATCGCGCCGGCCATGAATGGGGAAACCGGATGCTCACCGGCGTCGTCGGCTGGACTTTCGGCGGTTCGTTCGGCGACATGCTTTCCGGCTATCGGGCGCTCTCCCGTCGCTTCGTCAAATCCTTCCCGGCGCTGGCGACCGGATTTGAGACCGAGACCGAACTGACCGTGCATGCGCTGTCGCTGAAGCTGCCGGTCGCCGAGGTTGATACGCCGTATTTCTCGCGGCCTGAGGGATCGATTTCCAAGCTGCAGACCTGGCGCGACGGGGCGCACATCCTGATCACGATCGTCAAGCTCCTGAAGGAGGAACGGCCGCTCGCGTTCTTTTCCGCGATCGCCGCGGCGTTGCTGGCGTTCGCGCTGCTGCTGGCGGCGCCGATTTTCGTGACTTTCGCCGAGACCGGCCTGGTGCCGAGGTTTCCCACCGCGATCGCCGCCACGGGCGTGACGATCCTGGCGTTCCTGAGCCTCGCCTGCGCCTTCATCCTCGACAGCGTCCGGCACGGGCGCTTGGAGACGCGGCGGCTGTTCTATCTCAGACTGCCGGCGAGCGCGGGAGACGACGCGGCTCGAGCGGCGCGCTAAGAAACAGCTTAGCTTCTGATTCCCATGTCGTTTTCCGTCGTGGCCGGGCTTGTCCCGACCATCCACGTGGTTCGGCTCGCACGCGGCCCAAATGCTTAGCCGATCAGGCGCCGACTATATATCGGAAACTGCAGTTCGGTTGGTCGATGTGGATGGCCGGGACAAGCCCGGCCATGACGGTGGGCGCCGTCGGCGGCGCGCCAGTCAGATCTGCTCCACGCCCTGCACTTCCGGCAGGAAGTGCTTGAACAGGTTCTCG
>DASXYQ010000374.1:0-12635 GCA_036502445.1 Roseiarcus sp.
ATTGACGGGACCCTCGATTCCTTTATTCCCTGACGACTGCTAAGGCGTGGAAGAAATGCTTCGATCTCGTCGACATTTCCGCGCTGAGGCGAGCAGAAGATATCCGCGGACGCGGATATGATGCATATTTTCGAGCACGCGGTTACGGTGATTGCGTCGCACAAGCGCTGCATCGCGGAGGAGATAACTGTCACCGTAACCCCCACGGCGACTCGCATCAGTAATGATTGGCGACGAACAGATCGGCGTTGAAGTTCACATGCATGCCCAGATGCTGTCGCCCTTTCGTGAGCGACTTGATGTCGTTTTCCATCGCGTCGGTCAACGCCGACAGCTTGACGATCCCGTCCGGGTCCGAGGCGCCGGCGAGCGCGTCCAAAAAGACCTGCGTCAAGGCGCCATGCTGCCACTGCGGAAGCTCTTCCGACTGCTCGTTCTTCTTCGACGAGGTCAACACGGTGACGTTTTCCACGTCCATCGCGTCCTGGAGGACCTTGGCGTCCGGATTGGTCGCCCAGCTCCCCGCGCCGACCGCGCCGGAATGGCAGGCGTCGAGCAGCAGCAAAACCTTGCCATGGCTGGCGAGAGCCTGCACCTTCTCGGCGAAATCGCTCGCCGAGACGGCGCTCGTGCGACTCGTGCCTTCCGATTTGGGGTCGAATCCGAAAGGAATGAGATAGAACTTTCCCTGGATCATCTCGCCGTGGCTGGCGACCAGGATGACGGCCACGTCCTGATCGCTCTTCGCCATGCTCCGCGCCATGGCGTCGAGGGCGTCGATGATGGAGGCGCCATCGGCTTTTTCGTTCGGCAGATAAGTCACCTGCACGTCGGCGTAGAGGCTTCGCTTGCCGGGCGCGAGCTTCTGGCTCTCGAACAGGGCGGTCGCCACGTCGTGGGCGTCTTCGGCGGCATAATCGAGATGCAGGTCGCCTGCCTTTTCGCCGAACTTGTCGACGCCGATCGCGAGCACGTGCAAAACGGCGCCAGGCGGTTTCGCGCTCCCAGTCCTCGACTGAACGTCCAATCTCGCCGCGGCGATGTCGTCGATCCCCAGCGCACGCGCGGTCTCGAGTTGATCGAAAACGAGCGGCAGCGCCTTCGGCCGATGCAGCTTCGCGATCGCGGAGACAGGAAGCGTCGTGGCGGCGCGTTCGGGGCCGTGATTGACGACCCACTTCAGCACCTCCTCTGCGCCGGGCGTCGCCTCGTAGAAGCCTTCGGGAGTCCAGAGCACCCAGTCCGATTTGACCGGGTCGCTCTTGTTCAGCAGCACCTGCAAGGCTAGCAGCTCGGTCCCATCGGAAGCGCGATTCCAACGGATCGTTCCGTCGCTGTAGGCTGCGACGACGATGCGGCCGTCCTGGCTCGCGTTGACCGCGAAGGCTTCACCGCTCGCTGCCGACCGCCACTTTGGCGCTCGAATGGTTTGGAGGCCGAGGTCGAGCGCTCCAGCGGCCAGCCGATTGCGAAATCGCGGATATCTCTTTCCCCAAAACAGAATTTACGATAGGTTGCAAAATTCCTTCTCTCCGGATCACCGCGCCGCCCATGAACGCGCCCCCATTTTCTTCACCGCAAACGCCGCCGGCCACCGGCAGGGCTGGACGCCTCTACGCCGCGCGCCGGCGGTATGTGGCCCGGCGGCATCGAAAATGCGGCTGAAAGGAGGCGGGGGGACGAAAAAGTTTGGAAGCGGATCGTTTTTGTTTTTCGGCCTTGCAACCCATTGAAATTCCACAAAACGGCCAAATCTTTGTTTGGAAAAGCTTGGACAAAAACAGCCTAGATTTGGAAAAGCTTGCAGAAAAGCTTGGGAGGCTGCCTTTGTTCCGCCACCTCCCGGAGGCTGGACGAACTACCCCCGCCCTTCTCCCGCCCCCGCGAGCGCTCGCAGTCCCTCGCGGTAGGTCGGATAAAGCGGGCGGAAACCCAGCTCGCGCTTCAGCTTGTCGATGCGGATGCGCCGGTTGTCTTCGTAGAAACTGCGCGCCATTTCCGACATGACCGCGCCCTCGAACGGCTCCTCGGGCGGCGGCTCGATCCCGAGCAGCGCGGCGGCGAAGGCGATGACGTCCTCAGGCGGCGCAGGCTCCTCGTCGGCGACGTTCCAGACGCCGCCCGGTCCTCCCGCCACGACCAGCAGCCGAGCGACTTCGGCGATGTCGTGGACATGGACGCGGTTGAACATTTGGCCCGGCTTGACGATCCGGCGCGCGTCGCCCTCGCGCAGCCTGAGCAGCGCGTTGCGGCCCGGCCCGTAGATGCCGGCGAGGCGCAGGATATCGACGGGCACGCCGCGCGCCGCGCCGAGCGCGCGCCATTGCGCCTCGGCCGCGAGCCGCCAACGGCCGCGGGGCGTTCTCGTCCGCGTCTCGCTCGCCTCGTCGACCCAGGCGCCGACCCAATCGCCGTAAACGCCGATAGTCGAGAGATAGAGGATGCGCCTGAGGTCGGGCGCAACTGCGATCTCGCGCGCGAACGCGCGATGTGCGGGATCGCCCGACGGCTCCGGCGGAATGGAGATCAATATCGCCTGCGCCTGCGCCAACGCGGGCGCCAGACCGGCGTCGCCATGAACGCCGTCGAAGACGAAGGCCGCCACGCCTTCGCGTCGGAGCGCCTCAGCCGCCTCGGCGGAGCGCACCGTGCCGCTCGCCTCGATCGCCGGCCCGCGCACGATGCGCTGCGCGCTGTAGCCGAGGCCGAACGCGAACATCCTCACGGCGCGGCCTCGACGCCCGCGAGCGCGCCGCCGTAGAGCAGCAGGCACGGACCGGCGGGGGGCTCAGCGGCGACGATCTCGGCCATCCCCGCGATCGGCGCGACCCGGCGCCGCGCCCCTGGCAGGCCGACGTTCTCCATCATCGCCGCCGGCGTGTCGGGATCGAGCCCCTCGGCGAGCAGCCTCGCCACCAGGCCGGGCAGCGTGCCCACGCCCATGTATACCGCGGTCGTCGCGTCGGCGTCGACGAGCGCGCGCCATTCCAGCCCCTCGGGCAAGGCGCCGCCGGCGTCCCGCGCGGTCACGAATTGAATGCGCCGCGCGCCGTCGCTGAGCGAAATGCCTAGCGCCGCCGCCGCCGCCAGCGCGGTCGTGACGCCGGGAATGATCGTGCACGGAACCCCCGCCGCGCGCGCGGCTTCGATCTCGTCGCGAGCGCGGCCGAACACGCCGGGATCGCCCCCCTTCAGCCGCACGACCGTCTTGCCCTCGCGTGCGAGATCGACCAGCATTGTCGAGATCTCGTCCTGTCCGATCGAGCGGCCGGGACCGCGCTTGCCCACGTCGATGCGCCGCGCCTCTCGCCGCGCGAGTTCCAGGACGGCGGAAGGCGTGAGGCGGTCGTACAGCACCACGTCGGCCGATTGCAGGGCGCGGACGGCCTTCAGGGTCAGAAGATCGGGATCGCCCGGGCCCGCGCCGACCAGGATGACATGTCCTTGCGCGGGCGCCTCGCTCTCGGCTCGCAGGGCGGCCAGCGCTTCGAAATCGTCGGACCGAGGCGCGCGTCCGGCGCTGGCCAGCGCAAGATCTGCGAACCGCTCCCAGAAGTTTCGCCGTTGGCGGAAGTCGAGCCCGAGGGCAGCGAGGCGGCGCCTCCATTCACGCGCGGCCTCGGCCCATTGCGCGAAGCTCGCCGGCAGCAGCGCCTCGATGCGCGCCCGGATCGCCTGCGCGAGGACCGGCGCCGCGCCGTCGGTCGAGATCGCGACCACGAGCGGCGAGCGGTTGACGAGACTGCCGAAGGAAAAGTCGCAGAATTCCGGCCGGTCGACGACGTTTACCAGAACGCCGGCGACCCGCGCGGCGGCGCGGAAGACCCGCGCCTCTTCGTCGTCCGCGGCTTCGAGCACTGCGAGCGCGACGCCGCGCAAATCCTCGGGCGCCCAACCGCGCGGCTGGATCTGGATCGCATCGCGCCGACGCGCGACCTCGCGCATGCGAGGTCCGGGTTCGGACGCGTAGACGGCAACGCGGGCGCCGGCGGCCGCCAGCAGTTCGGCCTTCCAGGCCGCGCCGTCTCCGCCGCCCGCGAGCGCCACGTCGCGGCCCTGCAGCCTGAAGAACGCCGGCAGGGTCGCGAGCGGCCGGATGGCGTCCGTGGCGAGGGGCGCTTCGCTGTCCTCGTTCGACTCGACCTCGGCGCGCATGACGGGAACCTCCCGAGCGGCATGATCCGCCACCTGGCTAAACAGGTTCGACGAGACTTGACAGACAAAATGGCGGAAGAGAGACCCGACGCTATCCTCCGATCGCGCCGCCAATCGGCCACGCAGGCGAAGGGTGGACTTCGCGTGGACACACATTTCCTAAACTTAGTAATGCAGAAGTGTTTGTTGAACGATTCGGAACTACGCCTCTTTGGTCGGCGCCGCGCCGACACCGCCTATTTCTTCTTCGGCATATACAGGTCGGTCAGCGTTCCCGCGTACGCCTCCGCGGAGAACGCAAAGGTCTCCGACAGCGTCGGATGGGGATGGACGGTGAGGCCGATGTCTTCGGCGTCGCAGCCCGTTTCGATCGCCAGCGCGGCCTCCGAAATCAGGTCGCCCGCGTTGGGGCCGACGATCCCGCAGCCGATCAGCCGGCCGCTCTCCTCGTCCCAGAGCGTCTTGGTGAGCCCCTCGTCGCGGCCGAGCGAAAGCGAACGTCCGCTGGCCGCCCAGGGAAATACCGCCCTGCCAAATTTCGCGCCCTTGGCTTTCAACTCGGTCTCGGTCGGGCCCACCCAGGCGACTTCCGGATCGGTGTAGGCGACCGAGGGAATCACCTTGGCGTCGAACGCCGACTTGTGGCCGCTGGCGACCTCGGCGGCGACCTTGCCTTCGTGCGAGCCCTTGTGGGCGAGCATCGGCTGGCCGACGATGTCGCCGATCGCGAAAATGTGCGAAACGTTGGTGCGCATCTCTTTGTCGACGGCGATGAAGCCGCGCTCGTCGACGGCGACGCCCGCCGCGTCGGCGCCGATCTTGTCGCCATTGGGGCGGCGGCCGACGGATACGAGCATCGCGTCGAACGTATCCTCACCAGGCCCGTCGGCGCCCTCGAAGGCGACGTGCAGGCCGTCCTCCTTGGCTTCGACCGATGTTACCTTGGTCTTCAGGCGAATCCGCTCGTAGCGCTTCTCGACTCGCTTGGCGAAGGGCGCGATGATGTCGCGGTCGACGCCGGGCATCAACTGGTCCATCATTTCAATGACGGTGATCTTCGAGCCCAGGGCGTCGTAGACGGTCGCCATCTCGAGGCCGATGATCCCGCCGCCGAGGACGAGCAGCCGCTTGGGAATGTTGAAGAGTTCGAGCGCGCCGGTGGAGTCCCAGATACGGGGATCCTTCGGGATGAAACCTGGCGCGATCGGCTCGGAGCCGGCCGCGATGATCGCCTTGGCGAAGCGGACGATCTTCGTCCCCTCGGCGGTTTCGACGGCGAGGGTCTGCGGCGAGGCGAATTTGCCTTCGCCCCTGAGGACGGCGACCTTGCGCTGGCGCGCGAGGCCCGTGAGCCCCGTCGTCAGTCGCTTCACGACGCTCTCCTTCCAACTGCGCACCCCCCCGAGATCGATGCTCGGGGCGCCGAACTTTACGCCATGCGCGCCGAAGTCGGCGGCTTCGTCTATTACTTTAGCTACGTGCAGCAACGCTTTCGAGGGTATGCAGCCGACGTTGAGACAAACGCCGCCGAGCGTCTTGTGCCGCTCGACGAGCACGACCTTCTGCCCGAGGTCGGCGGCGCGAAAGGCGGCGGTATAGCCGCCTGGTCCCGCGCCGAGCACCAGAACGTCGCATTCGAAATCGGCTTTGGCGGCCGGCTCCGGCGATGGCGCCGGAGCCTTAGCGGCTGGCGGAGCCGCCGCAGCGGAAGGCGCGGGCGCTTTCGCGGCCGAAGGCGCGGCCGCGGCCTCGCCCGCCCAGGTGGCCAGCAGCGACCCTTCGCTCACCTTGTCGCCGATCTTGACCTTGATCTCGCCGATGACGCCCGCCTCGGGCGCAGGGACGTCCAGGGTGGCCTTGTCACTCTCCAAGGTCAGGAGCACTTCTTCTTTGGCGACCGTCTGGCCCGGCTTGACGTGGATTTCGATGATCGGCACGTCCTTGAAGTCGCCGATATCGGGAAGCCTGATCTCGCTTGCCATCAAGGTTCGCTCCGCGCGCTACAAGGAAATTCCCGCCTCACAACAGAACGCGCCGCATGTCCTCGATCGTCGAACACAGATGGCGCATGAAGCGCGCCCCGGCGGCGCCGTCGATGACGCGATGGTCGTAGGACAGGCATAGCGGCAGCATCAGGCGCGGCTGGAACATCTCGCCGTCCCAGACCGGCGCCATCTTCGAACGCACGACGCCCAGGATCGCCACTTCCGGAGCATTGACGATCGGGGTGAAAGCCGTGCCGCCGATGCCGCCGAGCGACGATATCGTGAAGGTCGCGCCCTGCATTTCGGCGGGGGAAAGCTTGCCATCGCGCGCCTTGGCGGAAAGCGCGCCGAGTTCGCGCGCAAGGTCCAGCACGCCCTTCTGGTCGACGTCCCTGACCACGGCGACGACGAGCCCTTCCGGCGTGTCGACGGCGACGCCGAGATGCCAATACCTTCGAAAAATCAAGGCATCCTTAGCCGGGGCTAGAGCGGAATTGAAGGTCGGAAAGGCTTTCAGGGACGCGACCGAGGCCTTCATCAGCAGCGGCAGCAGCGAGACGCGATAGGGCGCCTTCTTGTCGGACTTGGCGGCGTCGTCCAACGACTTCCGGAAGGTCTCGAGATCGGTGACGTCGGCTTCGTCGGAATGCGTGACATGGGGGACGTTGACCCAGGAGGCGTGCAGACGCGGGCCGGAAATGCGCTTGATGCGCGATAGTGGGACGGTTTCCACCGGTCCGAATTTGGCGAAGTCCACGGCGGGGATTTCCGGCAACGCGGCGCCGCCTGTCGAGACCGCCCCCGCTCCGCCGCGGCTCAATGCGGCCTTGACGTCCTCGCGGGTGATGCGGCCCTTGTCCCCGGTGCCCTTGATCGTCGTTAGGTCGATGCCGAGTTCCCTCGCGAGACGGCGAACGGCGGGTCCGGCGTTGACGCCGGAGAAGTCGGCCACAGCTGGATTAGGCCCGGCGGCCTGAGCGGAAGCGCTGGCGGGCGCCGCGGCCATTTTCTCCGGCTCCTTGATCTCGGAGGGTGCGGCGGCGTCCGCCGGGGCCGATGTGGGCGCCGGAGCCGGCGCGGCGGGAGCGGGCGCCGCCGGAGCGGGCGCGGCGGCGGCTCCCTCCTCGTCCAGCGTCAGCAACGCGGTTCCCATCGAGACCTTGTCGCCGATCTTGGCGAGGATCTCGCCGACGACGCCGGAGGCCGGCGCGGGCACGTCCATCGTAGCCTTGTCCGACTCGAGGGTCACCAAGGATTGCTCGGCCTTGACCGAGTCACCCGGCTTGACCAGGATCTCGATGATTGGCACGTCCTTGAAATCGCCGATGTCGGGAACTTTGACTTCGATTTTCGCCACCCCAGCTTCTCCTTCGCGCGAGCGTCTTCGGGATCGAATTCGCCAAGCTGCTCAGCTTCGCGCTGGGCTCGCCCGCTCGGGATCGATTTGATAGCGCGCGATCGCCTCGGACACGCGCCTGGCCGGCAACAGCTGATCGTCGGCGAGCGCCTTCAGCGCCGCGACCGCAACGTGATAGCGGTCGACCTCGAAGAAGGCCCGCAGCTTTCTGCGGTAGTCGGAGCGCCCGAAACCATCGGTGCCGAGCGCCTTGAATCGCGCGGGCACGTAGGGCCGGATGCCGTCGGGGATCGCCTTGATGTAGTCTGTGGCGGCGATGACCGGGCCGGCGCCCTTGCCCAGCGCCTGCGCGACATAGGACACACACGCGGGCTCTTCCGGATGCAGCATGTTCCAACGCTCGGTCTCGAGACCGTCGCGGCGGAGTTCGGTGAAGCTGGTCACGCTCCAGATTTCGCTGGAGACGCCGAAATCCTTGGCCAGCAGATCGGCCGCCGCCTCGACTTCCCGCAGGATGGCGCCCGAGCCGAGCAGGCGCGTCTTGAGCGTGGGGTTGTCGCTCTCGGCCTCGACCCCGCGCAACCTGTACATTCCCTTGAGAATGCCTTCCTCCGCGCCTTCTGGCATCGCCGGATGCGGATAATTCTCATTCAGCGTGGTGATGTAGAAATAGACGTCCTCGTTATCGACATACATCCGCTGCAGGCCGGAGCGGATGATGACGGCGACTTCGTAGGCGTAGGTCGGATCGTACCCGACGCAGTTCGGGATCGTCGAGGCGAGCACGTGGCTATGGCCGTCCTCGTGTTGCAGCCCCTCGCCATTGAGGGTCGTGCGGCCTGAAGTCCCCCCGATCAGGAAGCCTCGCGCGCGCATGTCCCCGGCGGCCCACGCCAGGTCGCCGACGCGCTGGAACCCGAACATCGAATAATAGATGTAAAAGGGGATCATCGGCGTATTCGACGTCGAATAGGAAGTGCCCGCGGCGATGAACGAGGCCATCGCGCCGGGCTCGTTGATTCCCTCCTGCAGGATCTGCCCCTTCGGATCCTCGCGGTAGTACATCAGCTGATCGGCGTCCTGGGGCCGATAGAGCTGGCCCTCCTGACTGAAAATGCCGATCTGGCGGAACAGCCCTTCCATGCCGAAGGTTCGGCTCTCGTCGGGCACGATCGGCACGATGCGCGGCCCGATCGTCTTGTCGCGCAACAGCGTCGTCAGGATGCGCACGAAAGCCATCGTCGTGGAAATTTCGCGCCCTTCGGCGGTCGCGTGCAGCAGCGCGTCGAACGCGGACAAAGGCGGAATTTCGAGCGGCGTGCTCGAGCGGCGCCGCGCCGGCAGCGAACCTCCGAGCGCCGCTCGGCGCTCACGCAGGTATTTCAGTTCCTCGCCCGGCAGCGGCAGGAACGGGATTTTCGAGATATCCTCGTCGGAGATGGGGATATTGAAACGATCGCGAAAAACTTTCAACGCTAGATCGCCGATTTTCTTCTGCTGATGGGCGATCATCTGGCCCTCGCCCGCCTCGCCCATGCCATAGCCTTTGACGGTCTTGGCGAGGATGACGGTGGGTTGTCCCTTGTGGTCCGCCGCGGCTTTATAGGCGGCGTAGACCTTGATCGGATCGTGGCCGCCGCGCGTGAGCGCCCAGATCTGGTCGTCGGTCCAGTCCGCGACCATCGCAGCGGTCTCTGGATGGCGGCCGAAGAAGTTCTTTCGGATGTAGGCGCCGTCCTTGGACTTGAAGTCCTGGTACTCGCCGTCGACGCATTCCTCCATCAGCTGCCGGAGCTTGCCATGCGTATCGCGCGCCAGCAGGGGGTCCCAGTTCGAGCCCCAGAGGCACTTGATCACGTTCCAGCCGGCGCCGCGGAAGTCGGCCTCCAGCTCCTGGACGATCTTGCCGTTGCCGCGCACCGGGCCGTCGAGACGCTGCAGGTTGCAGTTGATGACGAAAATCAGATTGTCGAGCTTCTCGCGGCCGGCAAGCGAGATCGCGCCCAGCGATTCCGGCTCGTCCATCTCGCCATCGCCGCAGAACGCCCAGACCTTGCGCCCTCTGGTGTCGACGATCCCCCGGCCCTGCAAATACCTGAGGAAGCGGGCCTGATAGATCGCCATCAACGGCCCCAGACCCATCGAAACCGTGGGAAATTGCCAGAAATCGGGCATCAGCCAGGGATGCGGATAGGACGAG
The DNA here is from genome assembly GCA_036502445.1 of Roseiarcus sp. Classification (GTDB taxonomy): domain Bacteria; phylum Pseudomonadota; class Alphaproteobacteria; order Rhizobiales; family Beijerinckiaceae; genus Roseiarcus. The sequence goes on from DASXYQ010000374.1 coordinate 9,698, forward strand.
AGCCCCTTCCCGCCCACCTCCTGCCGGAACTTGACGAGCTGGTCCTCCGTCAGTCGGCCTTCGAGAAAAGCGCGGGCGTAGATGCCCGGAGAGCTGTGGCCCTGGAAGTAGACGAGGTCGCCGCCGTGCGATTCGTCGGCGGCGCGCCAGAAATGCATGAAACCGGTATCGTACAGCGTCGCAGCCGACTGGAAACTCGCGATATGGCCGCCGAGCTCCGAGGATTCCTTGTTCGCTCGCAGCACGATCGCTGCCGCGTTCCAACGGATATAGCGACGGATCGTGCTTTCCCGCTTGCGATCTCCGGGATGAGGGGGCTGCTCGTCCGGATGGATCGTATTGATGTAGGCCGTATTGGCGGCGAACGGAAGCTTCGCGCCCTTGCGGCGGGCCGAGGTCACGACGGATTCGAGCAGGGCGTCGACACGCTCCAGTCCCTCGAAGGCCTCGACCGAGTCCAGCGCGTCCAGCCACTCCTGCGCTTCCGCCTCGTCGCCTTTCACGTCCTCAGACATAGGGCCTCCCGTCGCCGGGCCAGCATCATTCGCCAGCCCCAATCGCGGCGAATCTTTGTCACGCGCGCGGTTCGTTGGCAATGGCGGACCAGCGCCACTGGCATGACGCCAACGCATGACATTGGTGAATATCGGGTGCGGATGCTACCAAACCAGAAACGATTCCGGTAGATGGTGTCCCTCGCAACGAGGAGTTCGCATGGCGGGTCTCACCACACACATCCTCGACACGACGCGAGGACGCCCCGCGAGCGGCGTCGAGATCGAATTGCACGTCTTGGGACCGGAGGGCGTTCGCACCCTGGTGGCGAGAACGCGCACGAACTCCGACGGGCGGACCGACGCGCCGCTGATAACCGCCGCGGACGCACGCGCCGGAGTTTTCGAACTCTCATTTCACGTCGGCGACTATTTTCGGGGTTCCGGCCACGCGACGGCCGATCCGCCGTTCCTCGATGTCGTGCCCATCCGTTTTGCGATCGCCGATCCCGAAGCGCACTACCACGTGCCGCTGGTGGCGACGCCGTGGAGCTACTCGACGTATCGTGGTAGCTGAAGGCGCAAACTGCCGCCGGAATATCGCGCGGCGCTCTTGCAGCGTCCATGAGAATTCTCTTATTTTGAGCCGGCATATCATAAGCGAGTCAGGCCGAATGCCCTATTCCCCTGCCCGCGAGTTCGGATTCGCGCTGAACGACGCCGCGAGGTTCTTGCGCACCTTTGCCGATCAGCGCGCTCGCGAATTGAACATGACCCGCGCGCAATGGGCGGTGCTGGTGCGACTTCAACGTTGCGAGGGGGTCAAACAGAGCGAACTGGCCGAGGCGTTGGATCTGGCGCCGATCACGCTGGCGCGCCTGATCGACAAGCTGAGCGCGGGCGGCCTCGTCGAGCGCCGCGACGACGATACGGACCGGCGCGCGAATCGCCTGTATTTGACTGCGAAAGCAACTCCGACCTTGGAAAAACTCGGGGCGCTCGGCGAAGAGATGCTGGGCAAGGCGCTTGCGGGCCTCGGCGCGGACCAGGTTGCCCAGCTGACCGCGGGTCTCGAACGAATCAAGGCTAATATCAAGACCGAATTGAACGCCGGGGATTAGAAACGTGACGCAAGCTTCGATCAGTATGCGCGACCGGTCGCCGGAACCCAGCGCCCCGGCGCCGGTGGCGCCCGCGCCTCCCGCCCCGCAACCGGCGCCCAAACCGTCCGCCCCGCCGGCGCCGAGATCGCCGGCGCCGGCGGCCGCCCGTCCACGCGGCGGTCGCCGCTTTTTCCTCCTCGTGGTCGTGCCCCTCGCGGCGTTGGCGCTCGGCCTCCTCTGGTGGCTCTCGGGCGGCCGTTGGGTCTCGACCGACAATGCCTATGTCGGCGCCGACAAGGCGTTGATCACGCCCGACGTCACCGGTCCAATCGTCTCCATTCATGTGAAGGAGGGGCAGAAGGTCGCTGTCGGCGATCCGCTGTTCGACATCGATCCGGCGCCCTATCGCACGGCGCTCGCGCTCGCCCAGGGCCGGCTGGCGGCAGCCAAGGTCGACTTCGCCAATTTGCGCGAAACCTTCATCACCAATATCGACCAGATCAAGATGGGTCAGGAGGCCGTCGATCTCCGGCAGGGCGACTATGACCGCAAGCAGGCGCTGATCGCCTCGCGCTCGGTCACGCGCGTCGAAGCCGATACCTCGGCCGCCGCGCTCGTCCAGGCCAAGCAAATCCTGGAATTCGTTCGGCAGCAACAGGACGCGGCCAGGGTCAAGCTCGGCGGCGGACCCGACGTCCCGATCGAAACCTTCCCCGCCTACATGCAAGCCAAGGCTCAGGTCGAGGATGCCGAGCGCAATCTCGCCTACGCGAGCGTGAAGGCGCCGATCGCGGGCGTCGCCACGCAGGTCGCACAGATCGAACTCGGCCGGGTCGCGCCCGCAGGTCAGCCGGTGTTCGCCATCGTCGCGGACACAGGCCTCTGGGTGGACGCCAATCCGAAGGAGTCCGACTTGACTTATGTGAAGGTGGGCCTGCCCGCGACGGTGACGGTCGATACGTTCCCCGACCGGCAATGGCGCGGAATCATCTGCTCGATCGCGCCGGGCACCGGCGCGCAATTTGCGATCCTGCCGCCGCAGAACGCCAGCGGCAATTGGGTGAAAGTGGTGCAGCGCATCCCGCTGCGCTTCTGTTTCGACGCCGATCAGGATATGACCGGCTTGCGCGCGGGCATGAGCGCGGACGTTTCGATCGACACCGGACGCACCCGTTCGCTCGCGGGCCTCTATGAGTCGATCCGGGCCTGGGGCGAATCGTGGTTCGCATCCGCCGCGGCGCGCGGGGCTTCTGCGAAGCCGTGAGCGATTCGCAAGCCGACACGATCGCGCCGCTCGAACGCTCGCTGCTGACCGTCTGCGTGATGATGGCGACCATCATG
>DASXYQ010000375.1:0-15032 GCA_036502445.1 Roseiarcus sp.
GCAATTGCTGGACCGGAATGCCTTCGAGGGCAAAGTTCACGTTCTGCTTTCGCGACAGGCGCAATTGGAACAACGCGGTTCGATCGTGGCCTCGCTCGCAACGCAGGCCAGGGAGAACGATCTCGCCGTGACCGCGGAAATTCGACCCCATCCCGCCGCGGCCAAGGTTCCCGCCGCGGCGTTGAAGGCGATCGAGGCGGCGAGCACGACGGCGCCGTCCGACAGCGTCATCGGCTCCGCCACGCGCGCCTTCGCGCCAATGCTGATCGAAATCGCGCCCCCGCCGGCGCCAAAGCCACGACCGGTCGAGGAGCCGCGCGACCAGGCGAGCGCCGTACCGAAGGCGGAAGCCGACCACGCCTCCGCCGATCTCGCCGCCGCGGCGAGCAATCCCGATCTCGACGCTCCGGCGCGGCTCGACCTCATCGCTCATTCGCTCGACCGCGTCGAGCGCGGGCAACTCGCGACGCTCGGCCAGGTCGCGACGGTCGCGCGGGACGCCGTCGCGCGTCTCGGCGCGGTGGTCGCCAAGACCGGACTCTCCATGGATAATCTGAGCGCCCCCGACCCGAAGGGCGGCCTCGGCGGTCCGTTCATCCCGGTTTCCGACGACCCGGCCGCGCTTGCCTTCGACACGGCGGTTTCGCGGGCCGAACGCGAGATCGCACTCGCCGATCGCATGCGCCGCCTGATGCCCTTCATGCCCGTCCGCCGACCGCTGTTCGGCGAGGCGAGCGTCAGCTCGCCGTTCGGCTACCGGCCGGATCCCTTCCTCGGCCGCCCCGCCCTGCACCCCGGCGTAGATCTCGTGCAGGCTTATGGCGGGGAGATTTATTCGACCGCCGCCGGGCGCGTCGTTCACGCCGGCCCGCTCGGCGGCTACGGCAACATGGTCGAGGTCGATCACGGCAATGGCCTTGCGACCCGCTACGGCCATATGTCCGAGGTGCAGGTGACCGAAGGCCAGGAAGTCAAGGCCGGCGCGGCGCTCGGCCGGATCGGTTCGACCGGCCGCTCCACGGGTCCGCACCTGCACTACGAAGTGCGGGTCAACGACGAACCGGTCGATCCCGAGCGCTTCCTCGAAGCCGGCGCGGACATGTTCGCGGCGCAATAGTCGCTCGCGGTTTGCCGCCCTCGCGCAGGCTCGACTAAAGTCCCTGCATGGAATTTTTCTTGACTCGAATCATCGCGCTGCTCGGGGTCGCGATGGTGGTCGCGATCTTGGCGCGACGCCTGCGCCTGCCTTACATCGTCGGACTAGTTTTAACCGGCCTCGGGCTCGCCCTGCTGCGCGTCGACGTAGGCGTCGGTTTGACGCACGACTTCATTTTTGACGTCATCTTACCGCCGTTGTTGTTCGAGGCCGCGATCAATCTGCGTTGGAGCGAGTTGCGGCGCGACCTCGCGCCGATTCTGACGTTCGCCACGTTGGGCGTCGGTCTCTGCGCGCTGGTGGTCACCGGGGGCCTGACAATTGGGCTCGGCTGGCCTCTCGTCCCGGCGATGGTTTTCGGCGCTCTGATCGCCGCGACCGATCCGATTTCCGTCATCGCTCTTCTACGCGAAACCGGCGTCAAAGGACGCATACGCCGGCTCATAGAAAGCGAGAGCCTGCTGAACGACGCCGTAGCAGCGTTGCTGTTCGCGTTGGTCGTCCCGTCGCTCGGCGTAGCTGCGGCGGCTCCGACCTTGTGGGGTCTGGTGTGCGAGCTCGGGCTGGTCGGCGGCGGCGGAGTCGTGGTCGGCGTCGTCTGCGGCGCAGCGGCGATCTTTGTCGCTGGCCGCACGGATGACCATCTGATCGAGACCGCGCTGACAGCCGTTGCGGCCTACGGTTCCTTCCTGATCGCGGACCGCCTCGGCGCCTCGGGCGTGCTCGCGACCGTCTCGGCGGGCATGATGATGGGCAACCTCGGCGTGCTTGCCGAAAGCGCGGGGCCCTTCGCGCTGTCCTCGCATGGGCGAGAGTTCGTCGTGGCGTTTTGGGATTTCGCGGCCTTTCTCGCCAATTCCTTTGTGTTTTTAATAATCGGCCTCGCCCTCGCCGGTCTGCGCCCACGCTCGTTCGCGGACATGGCCATCGTCATCGCGCTCGCGCTTCTGGGCCGGGCGGCGACGGTGTATCCATTGAGTTTGGTATTCGCGCGCTCCCACTGGAAGATCCCGTTCGCGCAGCAACATTTCCTCTTTTGGGCGGGAATGCGGGGCGCGCTCGCCCTCGCGCTGGCCCTCGCATTGCCGCCGACGGCGCCTTATCGCGAAGAAATCCTCGTCGCCGCTTTTGGCGTTGTGGCCTTTTCCGTGCTGGTGCAGGGTCTGACCGCGGGTTTCATGCTGAAGGCGCTCGGGCTCGACCGCCCCGATTCAGTTCCCTAGGCCTTGGCGACCTTGGCATCCCGCAGCCGGACGACATCGGGCAGATTCGAGCCCAGCAGCGGCCGCAGGTACTCGTCGAACGCGGGGGTGACGTCGTTCGCCGGCGCCCCGATGAAGGCGTCTTCCATCACCCGCGTCCTGCCGGCGACCGTCTCCAAGGGAATCAAGGGATAGTCGACCGCGTAATTCCCGATGCGGCGAATCGCGACCGAGCCGTTCCGGCCCGCCCACATCGCGTACTGCACAGCCTTCTCGCCGACTTCGCGCGCTTCTCTCGAGTCGACGTCCGAGACGCAGCCGACGAAAGAGCGCTGCAAATAGCCGAACGTGTCGCCGCGAACGCGTTTGATGCCGAGCTTGGCCTTGATCTCCTCGCACAAGAGGTCCGCGAGCGCCCCCGTGCCGGAAAGCTGCAGGTTGCCGTGCGCGTCCCTGTCGAGCTTGTCGGTGAGCTTGGCGATGATCGGCGCGCCGCGCTCGTCGTGGATTCCTTCGGAGGCCGCAATGATGCAGCGGCCGTGCTTTTCGTAACTCGCCTTCACGTCGGCGAGAAATCCATCGAGCGCGAAGGTGCGCTCGGGCAGGTAGATCAGGTGCGGCCCGTCGCCGGGAAATTTGCGCGCCAACGCCGAGGCCGCGGTCAGGAATCCCGCGTGCCGGCCCATGACAACGGCGCAATAGACGCCGGGGAGCGCGGCATTGTCGAGATTGGCGCCCATGAAGGCCTGCACGACAAAGCGCGCGGCGGACGGAAAGCCGGGCGTATGGTCGAAGCCGACGAGATCATTGTCGATCGTCTTCGGGATATGGATCGCCTTCAGATCATGGCCGCCCTTTTTCGCCTCCTCGGCGACGATGCGCACCGTATCCGAGGAATCGTTGCCGCCGATATAGAGAAACGTGTCGATCGCGTGGGCCTTCAGAACCTTGAATATTTCCTGGCAATATTTGACGTCCGGCTTGTCGCGGGTCGAGCCGAGCGCAGCCGCCGGCGTCGCGGCGACCGCCTCGAGATTGGCAGTGGTCTCCTGGCCGAGATCGACGAGGTCTTGGTCGATGATGCCGCGCACGCCGTGCCGGGCGCCATAGACGTGGGTGAATTCCGGAAACCGCCGTGCCTGCAGCGCCACTCCGGCCAGCGACTGATTGATGACCGCGGTCGGGCCGCCGCCCTGCGCGACGAGAATCTTGTGCGACATGAGAGCCTCCCGCTTCGACGCTCGCGTGCGCGGCGCGCTTTCACGACGTGGCTTTACGGCGCGGCGCCGGAGCGCGCAAGAGCGCCATGGTCAGCCGCGAGACTCCGAAGACGCTTCTATCGCGTCGAAACGAAGGATATCATGGCGGACGAGTCCCGCCGCGCGGTTCGCGCCAGGGACGCGAGAGCGATCCCCGCCCGGGCAGAAGCGGGACGCGAACTCATAGTGAAGGGAATGGCCATGGTGAACCTCGAACTCCGCCTCGACGGCGAAACTGTCGCCAAACTGGAAATCGACGCGACGCAGCTTTCGCGGCTCCTGCCGTCGACCACGCGCGTTCCGATGCCTCATCCGGGCGCGCCCTTGAGCTCGCCGATGACCAAGGCGCAGGCACAGCAGCTGCTTTCGCGGGTCGACGTTACTTGTGCGGAGTTTCTCGAGCGGCTTGCCGCCAATCGCGGCATGCTGACATGGGCAGAGACCAAGGCGTTGTTCGCAGTCAGGAACTGGGATGCGTTCGCGACCGGTCCGGGAAAACAGATCGCGCGGGAAGTTCGTCATGTCCTGCACGACAGTTCGGCCCGCCTCGTCTGGCGGATCGATCAGGCATGGGAAGAGCTCGAAAGAGGCGAGGACGAGGCCTGCCGGCTGCACATCGACGGCCCGGCGCTGACCGCGCTGCGCGAGGCGACAGGCCTCGAGTAAGGACAGAAACCCTTCCCCCTCGCGAGGCGGCCGGATAGCACTGGTTCCGGCTTGGCCCAGGCTCAGCCCTGGAACAGCGACTGCCCGATGAAAGCGCCCTCGCGAACGCCGCCCGGACAGGCGAACAGGCCGCCGCCGGTATGCGTTGTGAACTGGTTGAGCGCGTCGAGCTTGGCCATGTTTTCGAAAATCTTGATGAACCCCGTGCGCGGATCGCGCTGGTAGGCCAGGAAGAACAGGCCCGCGTCATACATCATCCCCTGGCGCCACGGCGGCCATCGTTCGGCGGTCAAGGCGACGCCGTCGTTGTAGGAATAGGCCCGGCGGAGGATCTGCGCTCCGTCGTTGACCGCGGCCGCCCCCAGCCGGACATGGGCGTTGTCGGCGATCAGCGGATCGCCGTCTTTGTCCACGCGATCGAGGCCCAAGGGGTCGCGCTCGCTCGCCTTGCCGATCGGAGCGCCGGAATATTTATGCCGACCGATCACCTGTTCCTGAAAATCGACCTCGGTTCGATCCCAATGCTCCAGCGAAATCCTGATCCGGCGCGCGACGAGATAACTTCCGCCGCGCATCCAGAGCGGGCCCTCGTCGCCCACCCAGACGACGTCGCCCAGATCGCGAGGAATGTCCGGCGTCGTCATGCCCGGCGCGGGGTTGTTGGTGCCATCCTTGAAACCCATCAGGTTTCGCGGCGTTTCGCCGGCGGGGGAATTCGGCAGAAACCCGCTCTGCGCCCAGCGCGTCTTGACGACGCCATAGCCGAGCCGCTCCAGTTCTCGCACTGCATGAAACGCGACGAGCGGGTCATCGCCGCAGGCTTGCACCGACAGATCGCCGCCCGTGCGCGCGGGCATGAGCTGATCGCCGTTGAATTTGGGCAGGTCGACCAGCGCCTGCGGCCTCTTGGCGGCCAACCCGTAGCGGTCCACGCCGTCCTTGATGAAGAGTCCGGCCCCGAAGCCGAACGTGACCGTCAACCGCGCGGGCGACAGGCCCAGCGCGGAGGCGCCGTCCGGCGCTTCCACGGACAGGTCCTCGCCGAGCGGGCGCGCCGTCTGCCCCGATGTCATGCGCGCCGCGGCGTCGGTCCAAGTGCGCAACATCGTCGTCACCTCGTCGCGGGTCTTCGCGACGAGGTCGAATGCGACGAAGTAGGTGTGCATCGGTTGCGGCGTCGCGATGCCGGTCTGATGCGCGCCAAAGAACGGCTCGCTCGACGCAACGGTCGGAGGCCTCGTCTCCGTCGCCGCCCGCGCGTGGACCGCGCCCGCGGCGATCAAGCCGCCGACGCCGGCCAGCAAGCCGCGGCGGGTAGGTCCTGTTCCTCCCTGTCCAAACGGACAAGTCATTTTGCGAGCACCAACGTGTTGGCCTCGTCCTCGACGAAATAGAAGCCGTCGCCCGCCGGCGTGACGGCGATGCCGAACAGATCGCCGCTGCCCGGCGGCTTCTGCGCCTTGTTGGGGTCGATCCATCGCGCCCGGAGTTGATCGCCAGTGGCCGGGTGGATCTCCACCACTTGGCCGTTCTCAGCGTTGGTGACCAACAGGTGCCCGTTCGGCGCGGTCGCCATCGCCAGCGGCCTCTGCAACAGGCCATCCTTGGTGACGGTCCGCCCGACGCCTGCGCTGTGGTCGCGCGTCACCGCATCCCAGATCGCCGTGATCCGGTTACCTGTCGCGTCCGAGACATAGAGCGTCCCGTCGGGGCCGAGCGCCAAGCCGGTCGGTCCGACGACGAAGGCGTCCTTGCTCGGCTGCGCGCCGAAGCCGCTGCCGACGACAGTCTGTTCGACAGCGACGGGCGGTTTGCCGTCCGGGATCGAGAGTTTGATCCGCAACACCGTCTGCTCGTTGACGACGCGCGGATCGCCTTCGGGCGAGCCGACGTCGAAGCCCGCGTTGCTGACGAACAACGTCGCGGTCGACCCGTCGTCGATCGTCGCCATGTTGCCCCAGGGCATGTTGAGGTTTTCGCCCGCGATCGTGCCTGCGACCTTACCGCTGGAATCGAGCACAATCAGGCAGCCGGCGCCCTTCGTCCTTGTCGTGCCGTCCGCGCTCGGCGCGCTTCCGACGATCACCCATCCCGTCTTCAACATGGTCATCGCCGTCGTCAGTCCGACGCCGCCGGGACACTGCGCCAGGTTTCGCGGCAGCGCGGCGAATGTCGATAATCTCTTCGTCGTCGGATTGTAATCGACGATCGTCGTCCCGAGCCCCTGCAGATTGCCGTCATTGTTGAAATTGCTGATGAGCACGTCGTCCTTCTGGATCGTGCCGGCGGAGACCGGGGCCACGACGATGGCGTAGGGGTTTTGGTCCCCGTTGTCCGGCACCGTCGAGGTCACCGTCGTCTGCCGATGTATTTTGTCGAGGAAGATCGACGGTTGGGCGGCCTGCGTGGGCGCCAGGAGCCGCAGCGCGGCCGATGCTGCAAGTGCGCTCAGCAGGGACGCGCGTAGAATCGCGTCGCGGCGTCTCGTCATGACCTGTTCTCCTAGTTGCTTGCGGTGAAAGCGCGTGGCTTGTTTGCCGGCGGTTTTCCGCCCGCGAGCGGGAGGGGGAGTTCAGCGAGCGGCGCCGATCGGGGATAGGCCATCACGACGCCCTCGACGCTGAGCCATGCCTCGGTTCCCGGCGGCGGCGCCATGTGGCCCGCAACGCGGACCGTCGCCGGCGTCGTCTCCGCTTCCAGCGACATCTCGACGCTGGCGTCGTGGCCGAAATACGCAACCGCCAACACCTTCGCTTTGACCGCGCCGATGCGGGCGACCGGCTCAAACCGGATCTGCTCGGGCCGCACCATGACTTCGACCGGCCCCTCGGCGCCGGGCCGCGCGAGCGCCAATCGCCCCAACGCGCAAGCCGCAAAACCAGCGGAGGCGACGCCGGGCAGCAGGACGGCCTCGCCGACGAATTGCGCCAGCGCCGCGTCGACGGGACGCCGATACAATTCCTCTGGCGGCGCGACCTGCGCCAACACGCCGTTGCGCAACACCGCGACTTCCATGCCCATCGACAGCGCCTCGGACTGATCGTGCGTGACCAGCAATGCGGTGGCGCCGGCGGACGCGAGCGCGGCGGCCACAGCTTGCCGCGTCTCGAGCCGCAACGCGGCGTCCAGCGCGGAAAAGGGCTCATCCAGCAGCACGAGCTTCGGGGCGGGCGCGAGCGCGCGGGCCAGCGCGACGCGTTGTTGCTCGCCGCCCGAAAGTTCTTGCGGCGCCCTGACCGCATAGGACGCGGGCAGGCCTACGCTCTCCAACAAAGCTTCCGCTCTGACACGGTTGCGACGCTCCGCGCGCGAGAGTCCGAACACGACATTGTCGCCCACCGTCAAGTGGGGAAACAGCGAGCCCTCCTGGGCGACGTAACCAATTCGCCGCCGCTCCGGGGGAATGTGCAGGCTCGGACCGGATACCAGCTGCCCCCCGATCTCGATCGTTCCGGAATCGGCGCGCTCGAAACCGCTCAGCAGGCGCAGCAGCGTCGTCTTCCCGCTGCCCGACGCCCCCAAAATCGCGACCAGCGAGCCCGACGAAACCACGAGCTCGACGCCGCGCAGGATCGGCGTTCCGCCGAAGGCTTTGGTCAATGCGGCGATGCGCAATTCGGCCATCTCAATCACGCCCGGCAAAAGCAACAGCGCCCAACCGATTGGCGAGCAGCCAGGTGGACAGCAGCGAGATCACGAGCATCACCGCCGCGAAGGGCGCCGCCGCCGCGAAAGCCAGTGTAGACGTATTGGCCCAGACTTCGGTGGCGAGGGTCCGCGTTCCGATCGGGGCGAGCAACAACGTCGACGTCAACTCCGTGGCGACGAACACGAACACGATCGTGGCGCCCGCCCCGAGGCCCGGTCCCGTCAGCGGCGCCAGCACCCGGCGCGCGACAGCGAACCATCCGAGCCCGAGGGAGCGAGCGGCCTCCTCGAGCCCGCGTGGGACCTGAGCCATGGCCGCGCGGACGCTGACCAGAGCGAACGGCAGGAACAGAATGGCGTAGGCGAACACCAGGAGAATGGCGCTCTGATACAGCGGGCGAATCAATTGGACCGTGAGGGAGATCAATGCCAGCGCCACGACGATGCCCGGCACGCCCTGCGCGAGATAGGCGGTCCGCTCCAACAGGACGGTCCAGCGGCTGGGATAACGGGTCGTGACATAGCCCAGGGGCGCCGCGAGCAGAACCGCCGCGGCGGCTCCCGCCAGACCATAGCCGACGGAAGCCAGCGTCGCGGCGAGGACAAGCGGCAGCGAAGGCGCGACGGGCGACGTTGCCGCCGAGGCATGTTGCAATAGCCAGTATCCGACCATGCCCAACGGCATTCCCAGTGTCGCGAGGATCAGCGCAGCGAACCCCGCCAGCGCCGGCCATCGGGTCCAACCCAGCGGCGCCAAGCGAGTGTTGCGCCGCGTCCCCGCGCCGATGCGCGCGTAGCGTCCGCCGCCGCGTACTTTCAATTCGCCGATCAGGCAGGCGACGCAGAGCGCGACGAGGACCAGAGCCAACAGGGACGACTCGGGCCCGTCCAGTCCGGTTCGGTATTGGGCGTAGAGCTGCGTAGTGAAGGTGCGAAAGCGCAGCAGCGAAAACGCGCCGAATTCCGTCAGCGTGTCGAGGGCGACGAGCAATACGCCGCCGTAGAGAGCGGGACGAAGCTGCGGCAGGACGACCCGAAAGAAGCATCCCCAACTCGTCTGCCCGAGCGAACGCGCGGTCTCCTCCAATGCGGGATCCAGTCCGCGAAGGGCCGCGGCCACCGGCAGATAGACGAGCGGATAATAGGCGCAGGTGATCACCAGGAGGGCGCCGGCGAAATCCTGCAAGCCATTGCTCAAAGACACCCACGCGTAGCTCGATATGAACGGCGGGACAGCCAGGGGAGCGACGGCGAGAACGCCCCAGACCTTTCGGCCCGGCAAATCCGTCCGTTCGACAAACCACGCAGCCGCTGCGCCGATGAGAGCGCATGTCGCGGACGCCGCGAGAATTAAGCCTACCGTGTTGAACAACAGCCGGCCAACCAGCGGGCGCACCAGCAGATCGACCGCGTCCCCTGCGCTCACGCCCGCAGCTTGAACGATGGTGAACCCGATCGGCAACAGGACGAGCGCGGATGCGAATATCGCGGCGGCGGCGAGCGGCACGGGCGCCGCCCGAGGCCCGGAAGCGGCCGCGTTTTTTCCGATCGCGCTCGCGGCCAGCGTCATCAGATCAGACCCGCCTCAGTCAGCAATTTGGCCGCATCCTGATCGTCGCCGATCTGCTTCATGGTCAGCGCCGGCGGCTGCAACTCCCCGATCGGCTTGAGAATCGGATTCGCGGCGACCCCCGCGGCCAGCGGGTATTCGAAGTCGATGTCCAGCTTGGACAACATCTCCTGCGTGGGCTTGCTCACCAGGAAGGCCAGAAATTTCTGGGCCGCGGCCTGGTTGCCCGAGGCCTTGAGCACGGCGGCGCCCGAGATGTTCATCAGGCCTCCGACATCGCCTCCGGCAAAATGGTGAATCGCGCTCTTCACGTTATCGCCGCCCTTCTCGACCCGGAGGCGCGCCCAATAGTAGTTGTTGATGACGCCGGTCGCGACGGCGCCGCGCTCGACGGCCGCGACGACGCCTTCCTCGTCATCGAAGATCGTCGCGTTCTCGTGCAGGCCCTTCAACCAATCCAGGGCGGCCGGGCGGCCTTTCAGCGCGACGATCGCGCCGATGAGCGGCAGGAAATCCGCGTCCGTCGGCGCTATCGCAACCTTTCCCTTCCATTCCGGCTTGGCTAGGTCGAGCAGGGACGCGGGCAATGCGGCCTCTTGAATCATGCTCTTGTTGAAGGCCAGCACGTTCTCCCGCGCGAGAACGCCGACCCAATCTCCGGTGGGCCCGCTGTCCTGCGCGGGCACGCTGGCCAGCGTCGCGGGCGTCACCTTCGCCAGCAGCCCCTTCTCCGACAGCAATTCCAGCTCGGGCGAATTCTCGGTGAAAAAAACGTCGGCGGAGGACGACGCCCCTTCCTTCACGAGCTGACTGGCGAGTTCGGGCGCCTCGCCGCTGTGCACTTTTACCTCAATCCCTGTTTCCTTGGTGAAAGCCTTGGCTAGCAAGTCGACCGTTTGCTCATGCTGGGCGGAATAGAGGGTCAGCGAGGCCGCTGACGATCCTTGTGGGATCAATCCAAGACCGATGCCGATGACGACCGCGGGGAAGGTCAGGCGGACGGGGAGAAGCCGGGTCATGGGTGTTCCTGCGTAAGAGGCGAGGTTCGGGGATCGGAAGCGCGCGGGCGCCGAGGCGTCGAGGACGGACGTAGATCGCTCGAGGTCGCGTCCGGTCGACGAAGGGAATTCTTGGGAAGCCTGTTCAGTTTAGCCGGTGAAGCGCCTCGGCGTCCTGCCGCAACTGCCAAGTATCGGTGGTTTTACCATTAGTTCGCTCCAATTGGCGAAGCTCGAAGCCTCGCCATCTGCTAGAAGGCCGCTAATGCGGTGGGTGCGGGAGTCAAATCGGAAAAATAAGGAAGGGGGTCAAGTAAATTCGGATAGGTTAGAACCATTATAAACTAAGGCAGTTGGAACGATTATAAAGTAGGGGCTCGCGGATTCGCCTTCTCGCGCTGCCGGGCTGCCGCGCGTTCCTCGCACAACGATTGATCGGTGGGCTTGGAAGACGAAGCCGGGCGCTCATCGGCATGAAGATCGACGATGAGGATGTAACCGTTCTCGTCCTTGACGGCGATGTCGCCGCTGTACAAGGGAACCGCGATAACCAGCTAAATAACACGTGTCATATCCGCGAAAACGGGTATCGAGCCGTGCGGACGCGACGATCCGCGAGGTAAGTCGGGAAGCCGTCGAAGCCGCTCTCGACCGCCAGTTGGCTTGCTCCGCCGGTTTCCGCTTCCGCGGGAATGACAGGCGTCGGCGCCCGTCATGCCAGGCCTCGAGCCGTCTCGAGGAACTCGAGTTCGCTTCGGTCGTTTTTACAGTGTCACGGACGACCCGTCCTCGGCTGCCGGCCACACCGGACAGCGGTCGTCGCCGGCGCGAAGGAGACTCGATATGGTGAACGCGAGCAAGAAACATTTCGGGGCGGGAGCACAGGGCAAGCATATGGGGACCGGCGCCAATACCGAGATCCAGAAGGAAAAAATCGGAGAGAACATGGTCCTCTCCAACCGCGACAAGTCGCGGCACTCCGCCGCCCGCGGGATGGACGGCAAGGAAATCCAGACCGAACAATGGCAAGACCACACGGACAACCGGCTTGAAGAGGATGAAGCTGGAGAGTAGCCCGTAACGCCGCCAGCGCGGGCGCCTTACGGTTGAACCCGCTCGCCGGGGCGGAGTGGCGAAGGACTTTGCGGCGCAGTCACGGATCGTCCAGCGCTACGCGACTTGCCTGGATTCGCTCGAAGCGGCGACATCGGTGCGCCGATCGCCAGGCCGCGCGAATTGTATTTTTTCTGAAATGCGCGATTTTATTTCTGAAAATCATACTCCGTGCTATCCTCCATCATCGCCTCCTTTCCTCGGACACGTCATGCCCATCGCCTCGAAGAACCTCACCACCCGTCCCCGCCCACCGCGGAACTCGCCGGCGACAGCAGGACGGCGGCTGTGGATCGGGGCGATCTGCCATTGGGCTCCGGATCGCGCACAGGGGGCACGCGGAGGTTCTCTGGGCTGTCTTCGCGGAGCGGCGGCTCTCCTTCGCGCCGAAACGCCGGCGGATTTGGGGGCGGGGAAATTTTCCTCCTTGCAAGCCATTGGTGAGAAACGAAACCGCGAAATAATAGCTTGCTCGTCGGGAGGACCCGACAACCTTGGTTGAACCCGGCGGGGCTTCCGCTCCGGCCAAAATATCGCCTGAGGGAAATTTGCCTCCCTGCAAACCTTTGAAAAGAAACAAAACCGAAAAATCCACACCTGATTGTTCGGGTTCGCTGGGAGCCCGGAGCGGCGTTCCGTAACCTGAACGTCGGCTCGACGTCTCCACCGGCGCAGTCCGAGCGCTGGCGAAGCGAGCGGCGCTCGCCGCTGGCGGACTATCCACAGCCCCCGCTCGACCCCTGCCCCTCCCCCTGTCACTATGCTCCCGATGTCCTCATCGATTCTCCAAGCCGTCGGTTTCGTCCATCTACACGTCCACAGCGCCTATTCCCTGCGCGAGGGCGCGCTGGGCATCGAGACGCTCGCCAAGCTCGCCAAGGCGGATGCGATGCCGGCTCTGGCGATCACCGATGCGAACAATCTGTTCGGCGCGCTCGAGTTCTCGGAGAAGCTGGCCAAATCGGGGATCCAGCCGATCATCGGCGCGCAGATCACGGTCGATTTCGCCGACGCGCCGAGCGGCGGCTCGTCGCGGCTCGCCGACGAGCGCTTCCAGCGCGCGCCGATAGTGCTGCTTGCCAAGGACGAGCGCGGCTACCTCGCGCTGATGCGGCTCGCCTCCAGCGTCTGGCTCGATCCGAAGGACGGCGACGAGCCGCATGTGAAATTCGATGCGCTGAGCGATTGCGATGGACTGATCGCGCTGACCGGCGGCCCGGCCGGGGCGATCAACCGCGCGCTCAGACTGGAGATGGCCGATTTCGCGCTCGCGCGGCTGCGGCGGCTGCAGCGGCTGTTCGGCGACCGGCTCTATGTCGAGCTGCAGCGCCATGGCCTCGACAGCGAAGCCGCGATCGAGCCGGCGCTGATCGATCTGGCGTACGATCATTCGCTCCCCCTCGTCGCGACCAACGAGCCCTATTTCGCCGCCGCCTCTGATTTCGAGGCGCAGGACGCGCTGCTCTGCGTCGCCGAGGGCGCCCTGATCGCCACGCCCGATCGCCGCCGCCTCTCCCCGGAGCATCGCTTCAAGACCCGCGCGGAGATGCGCGCGCTGTTCGAGGACCTGCCCGAAGCGACGGACAACAGCGTCGAAATCGCGCTGCGCTGCGCCTACCGGCCGCTGACGCGCAAGCCCATCCTGCCGCGGTTCTCGATTCCCGGCGGCGAAGCGGTCGACGAGGAGCAGGAGCTGCGCCGGCAGGCGAGCGAGGGGCTGGAGCGTCTGATGGCGCGCTACGGCCGGGCCCAAGGCTTCTCCGAGGAAGATTATCGGCAACGGCTCGAGTTCGAGCTCTCCGTCATCGTGCGGATGAAGTTTCCCGGCTATTTCCTCATCGTCGCCGATTTCATCCAATGGGCGAAGGCGCAAGACATTCCGGTCGGGCCGGGCCGCGGCTCGGGCGCCGGCTCGCTCGTCGCTTACTCGCTGACGATCACCGATCTCGATCCGATCCGTTTCGGGCTCTTGTTCGAGCGCTTCCTCAATCCCGAGCGCATATCGATGCCGGACTTCGATATCGACTTCTGCCAGGATCGCCGCGACGAAGTGATCGGCTATGTCCGCCAGCGCTACGGCGCCGACCGCGTCGCGCAGATCATCACCTTCGGCTCGTTCCTAGCGCGCGGCGTGCTGCGCAACGTCGGGCGCGTCTTGGAAATGCCGCTCGGCCAGGTCGACAAACTCGCCAAGCTGGTGCCGCAGAATCCGGCCAAGCCGGTGACCCTGAAACAGGCCGTCGCCGACGAGCCCCGCCTGCAAGAGGCCGCCAGCGCCGACCCCAGGGTCGCGAAGATGCTCGCGATCGCCGAGCGTCTCGAGGGGCTCTACTCCAACGCCTCGACCCACGCCGCTGGCGTCGTGATCGGCGATCGGCCGCTGGTCGAGCTCGTGCCGCTCTATCGCGATCCGAAGTCGCAAATGCCGGCGACGCAGTTCAACATGAAATGGGTCGAGCCGGCTGGGCTGGTGAAGTTCGACTTTCTCGGCCTGAAAACCCTGACCACGTTGCGCATCGCCCAACGGCTGATCGCGCGGCGCGGCGTCGAGATCGAACTCGGCGCGATCCCGCTCGACGACAAGAAGACCTACGAGATGCTCGGGCGCGGCGAGACGGTCGGGGTGTTCCAGGTCGAAAGCGCAGGGATGCGCAAGGCGCTGGTCGAGATGCGCGCCGATCGTTTCGAGGACCTCATCGCGCTGGTGGCGCTCTATCGGCCCGGCCCGATGGCGAACATTCCGACGTATTGCGCGCGCAAGCTCGGGCAGGAAACGCCGGATTACCTGCATCCCAAGGTCGAGACCGTCCTCAAGGAGACCTATGGCGTCATCATCTATCAGGAACAGGTGATGCAGATCGCGCAGGTTCTATCGGGCTATTCGCTCGGAGAGGCCGACATGCTGCGCCGCGCGATGGGCAAGAAGATCAAGGCGGAGATGGATGCGCAGCGCGCACGCTTCATCAAGGGCGCGCTGGAGCGCGGGCTGAAGCAGGCCAAGGCCGACGAAATCTTCGAACTGCTCGCCAAATTCGCCGATTACGGCTTCAACAAGAGCCATGCGGCGGCCTATGCGCTGATCGCATATTGGACGGCCTGGTTCAAGGCCAACCACACGGCCGAATTCCTCGCCGCGTCCATGACCCTGGACAAGTCGAACACCGACAAGCTCGCCGAATTCCGCGCCGACGCGCAACGCATTGGCCTGCGTGTCGCGCCGCCGTCAGTCAATCAGTCAGGCGCGGAGTTCGGCGTGCGCTATGACGACGAAGGCCGGGCAACCATTCTCTATGCGCTCGGCGCTATCAAGGGCGTCGGCGCCACGCAGGCGCAAGCCGTCGCGGAAGCCCGCGGCGCGGCCGCCTTCAAGACCCTGTCGGAGTTTGCGCGCCGCATCGATCCTAGACAGGTCAACAAGAA
>DASXYQ010000376.1:0-20477 GCA_036502445.1 Roseiarcus sp.
GTTGAACCATCTGAAGGGCGGGAAGCGCGTATGCGGACGCGCGCGCAGGAACGCGGCGCTCAGCGCGGGGCTGAGCGTCAGCGAATTGAAGGCGGAAATGCCCACCGAGATCGCCACCGTCAGCGCGAATTGGTTGTAGAGCCGACCCGCGACGCCAGGAATGAACGCCACCGGGATAAACACCGCCATCAGCACCGCTGTCGTCGCGATGATCGGGCCCGTGACTTCCGACATCGCCTTGCGCGCCGCGGCGAGCGGCGCGAGGCCGGCCTCGAGTTGCCGCTCGACATTCTCGACCACGACGATCGCGTCGTCGACGACGAGGCCGATCGCTAGCACCATGCCGAGCAGGCTCAGCATGTTCAAGGAGAAGCCGAGCAGCTCCATCACGATCAGCGTCGCGATCAGCGACACTGGAATGGCGATGGTCGGAATGAGCGTGGTCCGCCAGCTCTGCAGGAAAACGAACACCACGAGGACGACGAGGACGAGCGCTTCGCCGAGCGTCAGCAGCACGTCGCGCATCGCCGCCGAGACGAAGCGCGTCGTGTCGTAGTGCATCGCGTATTCGATGCCCTTGGGAAAGCGCTTCGACAGTTCCTCCATCTTGACTTTGACGCGCTGCTGCAACTCGAGCGCGTTCGATCCTGGACTTTGAAACACGGCCACCACGACGCTCGGCTTGTCGCCGAAGAAGCCGGAAGACGAATATTGCAGCGCCCCGAGTTCGATCCGCGCGACGTCGCGCAAGCGCACGACCGATCCGTCCGCGGCGTTGGCCCGGACCACGATCTCGCCGAATTCGTTCGCGTCGGCGAGGCGTCCGACGGCGTTCACCTGCATTTCGAACGGCGTGCCTTCCGGCGCCGGCGACTGGCCGATCTTGCCGGCGGCGACCTGGACGTTCTGCTCCGCAATGGCGTTCTGCACGTCGACGGCGGTGATGCCGAGATTGGCCAGCCTGTCGGGATCGAGCCAAATTCGCATCGAATAGCGCCGCTCGCCGAAAATCTGGATATCGCCCACTCCGGGGAGGCGTTTCAGAGGGTCGACCACCTGCAGATAGGCGTAATTGCTGAGCGCGATCGGATCGACCGAGCCGTCGGGCGAGACCAGATTGACGATCAGGACGAAGTTCGGATTCTGCTTCTTGATCGTCACGCCGCCCTGATTGACAATGGCGGGCAAAGACGAGGCGGCCTGGGAGACGCGGTTCTGGACGTCGACAGCGGCGATGCTCAGCGGATAGCCGACGTCGAACGTGACAGTGATCGTCGAGGAGCCGTCATTGGAACTCGCGGAGGACATGTAGGTCATGCCCTCGACGCCGTTGATCTGTTGTTCGAGCGGCGTTGTAACTGTGTCGGCGACGACCTGGGCGCTGGCGCCAGGATAATTGGCGCTCACCACCACCTGGGGCGGAGTGATGTTGGGAAACTGCGAAACCGGGAGAAGGAAGTAACAAATCGCTCCGGCGAGCACCATCACCATGGCGATCGCCGAAGCGAAAATGGGACGCTGAATGAAGAAATTCACCATGGGCAGTGCGATCCGCAGGAAGATTTGGCAACCTTAGCGGCTGCTTCCGCCTGCGTCGACCGCATCGCGCCCGACTCGAACCCGCGAGAGGGCAAATTCCCACTGACCGCTAACGGTGGATAGGGCTTGGCGTTCCCCACAAACTTTACGGTCGGTTGCGCCGGCGCCCGACCCGACTGGAGGCGTCGAGAGACGGAACACAGCATCTCGTGAAAGTCGTCCATCTCGACGCGGTCAGCGCGCATCAGCGCTCCCGTCAGCGGATCGGCGAGGAGTTCGCTGATCGTGAATTCCGCACAACCCGAGCTCCGGAAATTGATATTTCCGTTCGTGACTGACAAATTGTCGTGCGTTGCGTGCATGGGCTCGATTCCTTATTTCCGGCCGCCCGCGCAAGGGAAGCGTCGGCAACCGCCGACCGCAGCATCAGGCCTGCGGGTCGATTGACACTCGAAGTATGAGGTGTTACCGGTAAGTGCCATCCGGGTTGATACAGATCGGTAACATCGAAGTCAATAGCCGGTGACTACGAATTTCAGGAGAAACTCGGGTGAGTGAGGGATGCGTCTCGAGTAGGCCTCGCCCGCGCGATCGGATTGCCGGCGCCGCCAGGGACTTGTTCCATAAACACGGAATCCGAGGCATTGGCGTCGATGCGATCGCCGAGGCGGCCGGCACCAACAAGATGACGCTCTACCGTCACTTCGGCTCGAAGGACGACCTGATCATTCAATGTCTGCGCGACGTGGCGCTCGAAGCCGAAGCTTGGTGGGCCGAAATCGAGTCGGAACACCCTGGCGACCCGTTGGCGCAACTGCACGCCTGGGTCCGAGGCGGCGCCGAATTTGTATTCGATGACGAGCGGGGCTGCGACCTCGCGAACGCGGCGGTTGAACTGGCCGAAACCAACCATCCCGCACGGCGAGTGATCGAAGAGATCAAGACCGAACACCGCAACCGTCTCGCGAAACTATGCGCGAAAGTTGGGATCGCGCAAGCCGACCTTCTCGCCGATACTTTGTCGTTGTTGCTCGAGGGTGCCCGCGTCAGCCGCCAGAGCGTGGGCGTCGAAGGACCGAGCGCAAAGTTCGTGCGCATGTGCGAGGCCGTCATCGCATCATTCCAAAATCCAAATCTCTGCGCGTTCTGAGGCGAAGGGGCTGATCGCATGGCGGAACCGCCGGCCGTGGCATGAATGACCGGACGCGGTTGGCGGTCGATATCGGCGGCACCTTCACGGATCTCGCTCTCGAACATCCTGGCGGCCTCGCAACGACCAAGGTTCTGACGACGTCCGGCGCGCCGGAAGAGGGCGTGATGAACGGCGTGCGGATCATCCTCGCCGAGGCCGGCCTTGAGCCATCCGACATTCGGCTCGTCATTCACGGCACGACTCTGGCGACCAACGCGATCATCGAGCGCAAGGGCGCTCGGACGGCTTTCGTCACCACCGAAGGCTTTCGCGACGTGCTCGCGTTGCGCAACGAGAGCCGCTACGACCAGTACGATCTCAACATTGCCCTGCCCGAGCCGCTGGTTCCCAGGCATTTGCGCTTGACCGTGCCGGAGCGGCTCGACCATCAGGGGCGCGTGCTGCTGCCGCTCGATGAAGCGGCGGTGCGCGCCCTGGCGCTCTCTCTCGAGCGCCAGGAAGTCGAAAGCATCGCCGTCGGCTTCCTGCATGGCTTCGTCGATCCTAAGCACGAGCGCCGGACGGCGGAGATCCTGGCGGAGCGACTGCCCGGCGTCCCGATCTCTCTGGCCAGCGAGGTCTCGCCCGAGATGCGGGAATGGGAGCGCTTCTCGACGACGGTCGCCAACGCCTACGTGCAGCCGCTGATGGCGCGCTATCTGCGCGGGCTCGAGCAGGATCTGCGCGGAACCGGAATCGCAGCGCCGATCCTGATGATGCTTTCGGGCGGCAATCTCACGACGATCGACACCGCCTGCCGCTTTCCGATCCGCCTGGTCGAGAGCGGCCCTGCCGGCGGCGCTATCTTCTCGGCGAGCGTCGCTCGCGAAAGCGGGCTCGAACGGGTGCTTTCGTTCGACGTGGGCGGAACCACGGCCAAGGTCTGCCTGATCGACGACTTTGCGCCCCAGGCCTCCCGCAGCTTCGAGGTGGCTCGGGTCGGCCGCTTCAAAAAGGGCTCGGGCCTGCCGCTGCGGATTCCCGTCATCGATATGGTCGAGATCGGCGCCGGCGGCGGCAGTATCGCTGGTCTGGACGCGCTCGGGCGGATCGCCGTCGGGCCGGAAAGCGCGGGCGCCGATCCGGGACCCGCGAGCTACCGCAGGGGCGGCGCACGGCCCGCGGTCACCGACGCGAATTTGCTGCTCGGGCGCTACGATCCCGAACGCTTCGCGGGCGGCAGCCTCGAGCTCGACCTCGGCGCCGCGGAGGCGGCCGTCGTCGATGCGATCGGCCGACCGCTCGGCCTGGAGACGGGCATGGCGGCCCTCGGCGTGATCGAAATGGTCGACGAGAACATGGCCAACGCCGCGCGCGTCCACGCCGTCGAATCCGGCAAGACGTGCGAGGGGCGCACCCTGATCGCGTTCGGCGGCGGCGGCCCGGTCCACGGCGCGCGCATCGCCGAAAAGATCGGCGTCGCCCGGGTGCTCGTGCCCTCGGGCGCCGGGGTCGGCAGCGCGATCGGATTCCTTCGCGCTCCGGTCGGCTACGAAGTCGTGCGCAGCCTCTATCAGCGGCTCGGCAGTCTGGACCTGGACGCGATCAACGCGTTGCTCGCGGCAATGGCCGAGGAGGCGGCCTCGGTCGTGGCTCGCGGCAGTTTCGGCGCGGAAACGGAAGAACGACGGCTGGCCTACATGCGCTATGTCGGCCAGGGCCACGAGATCGCCGTGCCGCTGCCCGTGAGACCGCTCACGTCGGACGACGCGGCGGCGATCCGCGCCGCCTACGACGCCGAATACACCAGGTTCTACGATCGCCCGGTGCCGGGCTCGGAAGTCGAGGTGATGAGTTTCGCCGTCACGTTGGCAACCTTGCCGCCGCCCCAGCCGCGGCGACGATCCGAACCGTCCGCCTGGCGCGCCGAACGCGCCTATACCCGCAAGGTGCGCGACACGGCGACCGGCGCGGTCGCGGACTGGGCGATCTACGACCGTGCGAGCCTCGGCCCGGGCGCCAGCTTCGACGGCCCGGCAATCATCGCCGAAGCCGAGACATCCACCCTCCTCGGCGCCGGCTGGCGGGGCCGCGTCACGGCGGAGGGCCACATCGAACTGATCCGATCGGATGAAGATTTGGCCGCACTCGCCGAGCGCGACTTTGCCGGGTCAGCGGAAGCGAAACCGACGCGGTCGGCGACCGCGTCTACCCAGCTCGCCGCCATCCAGCGGCAGATCACGTGGAACCGCCTGATCGCCGTCGTCGAGGAGCAGGCGCAGACAATGATCCGCACCGCCTTCTCCACCACCGTGCGCGAGGCAGGCGATCTCTCCGCCGGCATCTTCGACCTCCGCGGCCGGATGCTCGCCCAAGCCGTCACCGGCACGCCGGGCCACGTCAATTCCATGATGGAGAGCGTCGGTCATTTCCTCGCGAAATTCCCGGTGGAGACGATGCGCGAGGGCGACCACTTCATCACCAACGATCCCTGGCTCGGCACCGGCCATCTGCACGACTTGACGGTCGTGAGCCCTGCATTCCGCCGGGGCCGGATCGTCGGTCTGTTCGCCAACACCGCGCATGTCATCGACATCGGCGGGCTCGGAATGGGCCCGGAGGGGCGCTCGGTGTTCGAGGAAGGCCTCTATATCCCGATCGTCAGATGCTTCGAGGCGGGACGGGCGAACGAGACGTTCTTCGATTTCATTCGCTCAGGCTCGCGGCTGCCGGTCGAACTCGAGGGCGACGTCTATTCCCTCTGCGCCTGCAACGACGCGGGCGCGCGCCAGCTCGTCCGGCTGATGGACGAGTTCGCGATGGAGAGCCTCGAGGAGCTCGCCGAGTTCATTTTCGACAGCAGCCTGCGCGCTACGCTCGCCGAGATCGCAAAACTGCCGAAGGGCGTCTGGCGTTCGCAGATCCGCTCCGACGGCTACGAGGCGCCGGTGACGCTCGAGGCGGCGATGACGATCGGCGAAGAGGCGATCGAGGTCGACTTCGCCGGCACGTCGGGGCTGTCCTCGCGCGGGATCAACGTGCCCGCAGCCTATTGCCGCGCCTATGCCGCGTTCGGCGTCAAGGTCGTGGTCGCGCCGGAGATTCCGAACAATTGGGCGAGCCTGACGCCTTTCCGGTTCGCGATCCCGGAGGGCTCCATTCTGAACGCGCCGCGTCCCTATCCGGTCTCGGTCCGCCACGTGATCGGGCAGTTGCTGCCCGACCTGATGATGGGCTGCCTGCATCAGGCCGTGCCGGACCGGGTGGCGGCGGAGGGCTCCTCGTGTCTCTGGAACCCGCCGTTGCGCGGCGGCGGCGCGGTGTCGGGTCAGGCGACCGGCAATCGCCGCGTGCTGCCGGATTTCGAGGTGATCACCTTCAACTCCGGCGGGACCGGCGCGCGGCCCGGGCGCGACGGGCTCGACGCCACCGCGTTCCCCTCCGGGGTCAGGACGATGCCGGTCGAAGCGACGGAGAACTTCGCGCCGATCGTCATCTGGCGGAAGGAGCTGCGGCCGGATTCCGGCGGCCCGGGCCGCACCCGCGGCGGCCTCGGACAGGTGATGGAAATCGGCGGCGAGGACGATCTCGAATTCGCCTGCAACGCCATCTTCGACCGGATCGCCAATCCGCCGAAGGGGCGCGACGGCGGCCTGCCGGGCGCGGCCGGACGGGTCGAACTCAAATCCGGCGCGTCGCTGCGCACCAAGGGCTTCCAGGTCGTTCCCGACGGCGAGCGGCTCTCGCTGCACCTGCCGGGCGGCGGCGGCATGGGCGATCCCGCGAGGCGCGATCCGGCGCTGGTGGCGGCGGACGTGCGCGATGGCCTCGTATCCCCGGCTTCGGCCGAACGCGACTACCGCGTCTCGCTCCGGCCGGACGGCTCGGTCGACGACGCCGCGACCGCAAGGTTGCGGCGCCGAGGTTGAGGCTCGACTTGCGAGCCGGCTGGCGGGCGGCCCCCTTGTGCCGATTTCAGTCTTGCATGGAGCGACTTCAGCGGGTTAGGCGCCTTTTTCTGCAACTTTGTAACTTCGTCATCCTCGCGCTCGTCCAGCGGGAATCGCGCACGGTCAGCCGCGCGACAGTGTACCAGATATTGTGGGTTCGAGGCTTCCGAGCCCATACCTTTTTCGGGGCGCAGATTCAATCTTTTCAACCCGTTACGGCGCCATTTCCCGGCGAGCTGCCCTCAGCCTCTCGCGCCGTGCGAAGACGAGCGCCTGGCGCCAGATCTGCCGGGCGTCGGTGGCGTTGGCGATCCTCGGTCGAGCGCGACCACCGCACTGCCTCGCGCCGGACGGCGCGGTCGACGACGCCGCGACCCCGAGGCTCCGGCGGGCGCAACCGGCAGGCGACTTCCGAGGCGGCGTGCTTGCGGCTCGTCCCGATTTTCGATCGGTATCGATGCCGTCGCCGCATACCCGTAGATTTTCGCATTTCGTGCGATTTCAATGTTTTGCAACAAGGAAAATTTTCCCTCCGCTCGATTTCCGCCGCACGGCGCGGCGTGATGCAGGCCACGGGCCGCAAGAGCGACTACGGAGCGCGCGCACTCTCGGGTTCGCTGGAAGCTGATCTTTGCACATCGTTAGTTTGCATTTTTTGGAACGGAGAGAGACGATAAAGAACGATAGCATGGATTCTCTTTGTCAGAAAGAGGAATGTTCAGCTTTCGCAAATACAAATAACATTAGTCATCTGTTCTCTTCGGCGGCGCTTCGCCGGGGCCGGCCACCGCCCTCCTCGGGCCCCCAATCGGCGTGCTACTGCGCAACAATC
This sequence comes from Roseiarcus sp., assembly GCA_036502445.1. Lineage (GTDB taxonomy): Bacteria > Pseudomonadota > Alphaproteobacteria > Rhizobiales > Beijerinckiaceae > Roseiarcus. The sequence goes on from DASXYQ010000376.1 coordinate 7,454, forward strand.
CATCGCGTCGGCGCCGGTCGCGGCGAAGAGCGAAAGGTAACGGCGATGATTTTTCCTCTGATGTCGCGATTGGGGGGCCTGTACCACATGGCGACGTCGAGGCGGTCTGTCATGCTGACCTCGTCATTGCTAGTCTAGTCTAAGACTAGCGCAGCGAGGTCTCGAGTATCCCAAACCACTGGTCGCGCCTAGATCAGCCGCATCCCTTTCAGCGACGCGTGGCCCTGCCGGCCCACGATGATGTGGTCGTGGATCTTCACCCCGAGCGGAGCGGCGATCGAGATGATCTCGAGCGTCATCTTCACGTCCTGCGTGGACGGCGTCGGGTCGCCCGAGGGGTGATTATGCACCAGGACGATGGCGGTCGCGGCGAGTTCGAGCGCGCGCTTGACGACTTCGCGGGGATAGACGGGGGTGTGGTCGATCGTGCCGTGGCCCTGCGACTCGTCGGCGATGAGGCCGTTCTTCTTGTCGAGAAACAGAATTCGGAACTCCTCGCGATCCCCGAAGGCCATCGCAGTGCGACAATAGTCGATCACCTCGGACCAGGAACTCATCGATCGGCGATTGCGCGCCACGATCTTGGTGAAGCGCTTGACGCTCGCCTCCACGATCTTGAATTCCGTGACCGCGCCCTCGTTCATTCCGTCGATTTCCGCCAATCGCGCCGGCGGCGCCGCGAGCGCCTCGGCGAAAGACCCGAACCTCTCGATCAGCTTTTTTGCGAGCGGCTTGACGTCGATGCGCGGGATCGCGCGAAACAGGATCAGTTCGAGCAGTTCGTAGTCGGCGAGCGCGTCTGCGCCGGCCTCGCGAAATCGCGCCTTCAATCGCATGCGATGGCCGACGTAATGCGCCGCCTCGGCGGAAGCTTCGGCCATCTTCATGACTTCAGCGGAGGCCGATCGAGTCCGGCGGGCGAAAGAGTGAAAATTTCGACGCCCTTCTCGGTCACGCCGACCGTATGCTCGAACTGGGCGGTCAGCGATCGATCGCGCGTGACCGCGGTCCAGCCGTCGGACAGGACTTTGACGGCGGGGCCGCCGAGGTTGATCATCGGCTCGATGGTGAAGAACATGCCCGGGCGCAGCGGCACGCCCTCGCCGCGCCGCCCCACGTGCAGGATGTTGGGCTCGTCGTGGAACAGCCGGCCCGTGCCGTGGCCGCAGAAGTCGCGCACCACCGAGCACCCCTTGCGCTCCGCGTAAGTCTGGATGGCGAACCCGATGTCTCCGGTCGTCGCCCCCGGCTTCACCGCGGCGACGCCGATCAGCAGCGACTCGTAGGTGGTCTCGATCAACCGTTGCGCTTTTACCGAGGGCTGGCCCGCGACATACATGCGGCTCGAATCGCCGTGCCAGCCGTCGAGGATGAGAGTGACGTCGATATTCAGGATATCGCCGTCCCTGAGCGGCTTTTCGTCGGGAATGCCGTGGCAGACGACGTGATTGATCGAGGTGCAGATCGACTTTCGGTAGCCGCGATAATGGAGCGGGGCGGGGTAGGCGTTGTGATCGCGGCCGAACTCGAAAATGAATTTGTCGAGCGAGGCGGTGGTGACGCCGGGCCGAACCATCGGAACGAGCAGATCGAGCGCCCGCGCGGTCAGCTGCCCGGCCTTACGCATGCCTTCGAAGCCCTCGGCCCCGTGCAACTTGATGTGGCCGTTGCGCCGGCCTTGCATCAGGTCGGAATCGACGAATGTCATGAAGGAAGCCTTGTCGAAAGCCGAGCGATCCGAACCAAAATAATTTAATAGGCCCGCTCCCGCGTGCAAGACAAGCCGCTCGCGCGAAAATGGAGTGCTGGCGAGCCGGCGCCGGCGCATGCTATGCGTGCCGCCCCATCGAATCCGCGAGCCGTCATGCCCTGGTCCAACGTCGATGCCGCGCCGTTCGGCCATTACGCGCCGAGGGGCCTGTGCGCCCTGGCGCTTCGCGCGACGCGACGCTGCCCGACGGGCTGGATCGGCAAGCGCACGGCCTTCTTCCTCCGGGGTCTCGCGCTGCGCGTGCTCGGGTCGCAGCCGCTCGACGTCGTTTCGCTGGGCGCTCCGATGCGGCTCTACCCGCAGAGAAACGTCGCGGAGAAGCGGCTCGCCTTCACGCCGCAATATTTCGACGCGCCGGAGCGCGCCCTGCTGGCCGAACGCCTGAAAGGCGAATTCGTCTTTCTCGACGTAGGGGCGAGCGTTGGCGGTTACGCGCTGTTCGCAGCGGGCTTCGGCGGTCCGAGAGCGCGAATCCTCGCGGTGGAGCCGTTGCCGGAAGTGTTCGAACGCCTCGTCTACAACATCGGGCAGAGCGCCTGCGCCAACGTCAAGGCGGTCGGATGCGCCCTGATCGACGTCGACGGCGAAATCACGCTGTTCGTCAATCCGGGAAACCAGGGCGAGACCTCGGCGTGCATTGTGGGGGCGGAGGCGAACGCCCGGCAGATCAGGGTCCCCGCCAAGACGTTGCTGACGCTCGCGCGCGAAGAGGGCTATGAACGCATCGATGCGATCAAGCTCGACATCGAGGGCGCCGAGGAATTGGTGCTCGAGCCGTTTTTTCGCGACGCGCCGCGCGCGCTCCGGCCGCGCCTGATCATCATGGAGTTCACGCTCCTGCCGGTGGCCGCGACCCTGGAAACGCGCCTTCGCTCGCTCGGATATCGCGAAATCCTGCGCACGCGTGAAAACGTCGCCTACACGCTCACCGAGGAAGAGGCATGACCGATTCGCAAACCGTCACAGCAGCCATTCTGGTCATCGGCGACGAAATTCTCAGCGGCCGAACCAAGGACCGCAACATCGGCTACATCGCCGAATACGTCGCGCGGCTCGGCGTGGAGGTCCGCGAGGTGCGGGTGGTTCCGGACGACGAGGGGGAGATCGTGGCGGCGCTGAACGCGCTGCGGGCGCGCTGGGACTACGTTTTCTCCACCGGCGGGATCGGGCCGACCCACGACGACATCACCGCCGACGCCGTCGCCAAGGCTTTCGGCGTCGCGATCGGCGAGGACCCACGCGCCTTGGCGATCATGATGGAGCGCTACCAGCCGGCCGACCTCACGCCGGCGCGCCGGCGCATGGCGCGCATCCCCGAGGGCGCCGAGCTGATCGAAAACCCGGTCTCCAAGGCGCCGGGCTTTCGGATCGGCAACGTCATCGTGATGGCGGGCGTGCCCAGCGTCATGCAGGCGATGCTCGACCACGCCGTGAAGGGCCTGCGCACCGGCCAGATCATGCTGGTCCAGACGATCGAGGCGAGCGGCTTGCCGGAAGGACGCTACGGCGGCCCACTGGGCGAGATTGCCGCCGCCCGCCCGCAGGTGAGCATCGGCTCCTACCCCTCGTACGCCGACGGCAAGTTTCGCAATCAGATCGTCGTGCGCGGCAAAGACGCGGAGGCGGTCGCCGACGCGCGGCGCGCGGTCGAGGCGATGATCGCGGAGCTGATCGGCGACGGCAGGCCGCTGTAGGAGAGATGAGCCCCGTTCCCGACGGCCGGCTCAGCCCGCTGCGGTCAGATCTTCGCTGACGAATTCGTCGAGCCAGTCCAAATCGGGCGACGGCGGGTACGACGGCGAGTTGCAGAATGCCGGGACGGTGCTGGTCGGCATCAATTCCTCAGCGAGATTTCGCGCCGCTCACATACCGCCGGCGGTCATCGCGAATTGGGGCGAGCCCCAGCCGGTCGCGGAAGGGGGATAGGTAGCGTTGAAGTGGGGAAAATCGGATTTGGCGTGACTGTAGATTCCGTGTTGGACTTTCCAGAACTCCTCGAGACAGAAGTCGTTGTCGCAGAAAGTCTTCCCTTCGAGGATTCTCGGGGCGCTGAAGACTACGCGAGAGCATTGGCAGCAGATGAGTTTCATAACATTCTCCACTGATCATGTTGGGAAACTACGCCTGCGCGGTGAGCGCTGTCTGTGACGCAGCTAACAAGTCGGAGGATGACAACCCCCATTCGTTGGGGGCTTCCCAGGCGCTTTGGAAATCGGCGGCGTGCCGTTCAGCCAGTGATCAATCGTCATTGCGAGCGCAGCGAAGCAATCCAGGGGCCGCATCACGCGCCCCTGGGTTGCTTCGTCGCTTCGCTCCTCGCAATGACGATTCAGATCGAATCGGGCTCGACGCAGGCTCGCCTTCGTCCCGCTCACCCATCCGCCAACACGCGCTCGATGGCCAGTCCGAACGACAGCAGGCGTTCGTCGCGCCCGGCCGGCGCCAAAAATTGCACTCCGGTCGGCATCCCTTCTCCGTCCGCGCTGGAAGGCAGCGAGAGTCCGCACATGCGGAAGAGATTGCCGAGCACGGTATAGTATACAGCGCGAAGATTGGCAGCCCGGAACACCTCGTCGTCCGCCTCGAGCACCGAGATTTCCGGCGCGATCATCGGAGTGGTCGGAAGCACCAGCAAGGCGTCGCCCACCTCGCTGGCCAGGGCGGCAATGAGCCTCTCCCGGCCGCGTTGCAGCGCTATCACGTCGTGGCCGGCCGCCCGCCCCAATAGAGCTCGCCTCACGACGCGGCGATCCATGCGCTCAGCATCCGCCGACTCGAAGATGGATCGATGTTCGGCGTAGGCCTCGATGGCGACCAACGAGCCGTGACGCGCGCCGAGGGCGCGCATCTCTCCGATCAACGGCACGGCTCGACGCTGTATCTTGGCTCCGGCGGCGGATAGCCGCGTCAAGGCCGCTTCCAGGTTCGCCCCGACCGCATCCTCGATATCGTCGATTTCCCCGTGGCTCGGGACCACGAGTTCGAGCTGTCTCGGATCGGCGCGGCGGACCGTCGTCGTCAATTCGCCGCGCAACGCCATGTCGATCAGCACGCAGTCTTCGATGGAACGCGCCAACGGCCCGATCGTGTCGAGCGTCTGCGATAGAGGAAACACGTCGCGTTTGTCGATCCGGCCTTCCGACGACTTGAAGCCGACCAGCCCGCAAAAAGCGGCCGGCGCCCGGACCGAGCCGCCGGTGTCGGAGCCGATCGCGCAAGGCGCGAGGCCGGCCGCGACCGCAACCGCCGCACCCGAGGACGATCCGCCCGAAATGCGCGGCGTCTTCGGGTCCCGCGGATTGACGGGATTGCCAAAATGCGCGTTGAGCCCGATGCCCGAAAAGGCGAACTCGGATAGATTGGTCTTGCCGAGAGCGACCATTCCCGCGGCGGTAAGGTTCGAGACGATCGGCGCGTCTGCCTGCTTGGGCGGGGCGTCGGCGAACAGCACGGACCCGGCGGTGGTGCGCGTCCCCGCCATGTCCATGAGGTCCTTCCAAGCCACGGGCACGCCGTCGAGCGGACCTACCGGGCGCCCTTCGCGATAGCGCCTCCGGCTCGCGGCCGCCTCGCGCCGAGCCCGCTCGTCCGTCACCAGGATGAAGGCGGGATTTTCCCGTCCGCGCGCAATGCGATCCAGAAAGAATTCGGTGGTCTCGACGGGATCCAACGTTCCCGCGGCGAGAAGGCGGCCGATCGACGCGGCCGTATGATGTTCCAACCCTTCGAGCACGGGCGCTCCCTGTCTTTCATCAGCCGGCGACAACCGCTTTTCGGCCGTAGCCGAAGGCGAAAGCCTACGCAATATTCGCAGGAAACTCGCTTGTCACGCCGAATGTCGAGGCGCGATGCGATCGCGCCACTCACATGCCGCTGGCGGTCATCACGGGTTGGGGTGCGTTCCAACCGGTCGCAGACGGCGGATAAGTAGCATTGAAGTCGGGAAAATCCAATTTGGCATGACGGTACACGCCCTGTTGGACTTTCCGGAACTCTTCGAGACAGAAGTCGTTATCGCAAAAAGTCTTACCCTGGCTGAATCTCGGGATGCCGAAGATTACGCGGGAGCATTGGCAACAAGTAAGCTTCATGGTGTCCTCCTCTGTTCTTCATGGAGATTACGCCGGCGTCATGAGCACAATCTGCTACGCTGGGAGCACATGCGGGTCAACGGCAACGCCCCACACGCCATGGGGAGGCTTCCCAGGGGCTTGGAACGTCGACCGCGGCTCGTGACAGCTGCGCCCGCGTTGCATGGCGAGCGAGACGGCCGCGAGAATCGCGCGAGGCGACGGGAGACCTGCTGATGATCGTCAAATCGCTTTGCGTTCGTTCGATCTCAGAGCATCGTGAGCATCGTCGTGCGGCTTGAGAGTTTTCCGGCCAAAGGCTAGACTATCCGCATGCTGTTTCGCGACCAGAAACCTGGCGTCATCGCCATCAGTCAACTCACTCACGCCTGGATCTCGGGGCAGCTGCTGCGGGCCTGGGACGAGGCGCTTTCAGAGCCGCTGCTGTTGGCGGCCGAGCAGCATGATCTCGGCTGGATCGACTGGGAGGTCGCGCCCAGTTTCGACCAAAGAACAGGTCGCCCGCATTTGTTCCGCGACGTCGGCGCCTCTTTGCACGCGCCGATGTGGGCGGGGGGCGTCGACCGCGCACTCGCCGCATGGGGCATGCATGTCGCGCTGCTGATTTCGCGCCACGGTGGCGTCATCTACAATCGCTATACGAACCGCCATCGTCTCGCCGAAGCCGACGCGGCCGCCGCGCAACACTATCTGGAGACGCAGGGTTCAAAAGAGCAGGCGTGGGCGCGCGCGCTCGGCCTCGATCAAGCCCGTCTTGCGAGAGAATCCGGTCTCGTCGCCTTCGTCGACGCCCTCTCACTCGCTCTGTGCGGCGATTTGAAGACGCCGATGGACATCGAGGCGCCGGACCGCGGCGGCGGCGTTCGGACGCTGCATCTCGCTGAACGGCCCGAAAAGCCTTTCGAGTTTGTGCTCTCGCCCTGGCCGTTCCGGGTGAGCGAGCTGATCGTCGAGGGGGAAGCGCGCCCGCTGCCGAGCGAAGGACGCTTTTCCGACGAGGCGGCGATGAGGCGCTGGCTCGCGGCGTCCGAGCGCGTGACCTTCACGGCGCGCCTCGCGTCCCGGTGAGACGTGTTCAATGCGACGCGCAACCCGAGGTTCGCGCCTCAGCCCGCCGCAAACATCTCGATGATGGCTTGGTTGAATTGCGGAATGTCGTCGGGTTTGCGGGACGTGACGAGATGGCGATCCTTCACCACCGGCTCGTCCGTCCATCTGGCGCCGGCATTGATCAGGTCCGCCTGCAGCGAGGGCCAGGAGGTCATGCGCTTACCCCTGACCCCGCCGGCGTTGATCAGCGTCCATGGTCCATGACAGATCGCGGCGATCGGCTTGTCGGCGGCAACAAAAGCCTCGACGAACTTCACGGCTTCGCGTTCGATGCGCAGCTTGTCCGGATTGGCGACGCCGCCGGGCAGGACCAGCCCATCGTAATCGTTGGCTTGCGCATCCTTCAGAACGATGTCGACCGCAATCGAATCTCCGCGCTCGTCGTAGTTCATCCCCTGAATCTTACCCGCTTTGGGGGAAATGACGTCCACGCGCGCGCCCGCCTCGCGGAGCGCCTTTGCCGGCTCTGTTAATTCAACCTGCTCCACGCCGTCGGTAGCCAGCATCGCGATTCTGCGGCCTTTGATGTCAACCATATCAACCTCCTCGTCAGCATGTAGAATGCTTGGCATTCCATAAACCGCCGGCCTCCTGGGAAGGTTCCGTAAAAGCCCGATTCTGCTACAATGGCTGAGCGCCCGGTTTGCGGCGCCCTGGAAGTGTTCTCAGCGATACGCCACGGAGTATTCGATGAACGTTCCGAGCAAGAAGCGGTGGAAAGTAACATCGAGCAGCGGCGATCCCCAGCTCGCCGTTGACGATCACTACACGACGACGTGGATATCAGAACCATCAAAGAAGCCGTGGCTGAAGATCGACCTCGGCGAGATCTCGACCCTCGGCGGGCTCGAAGTCTACTGGGGCAAGCAGGCAGCGGGAGTCTATCGATTCAAGTCGTCGGTGGACGGCAAGCAGTGGACCGATCTTTGTCGAACTCGCCACGGCGAAGGCGGACAGGACGTCTTTGCGTTCCCTCCTGTTGCCGCCCGATTCGTTCGCTTTGCCTGCGACGATCCGCAACCGGAGCGAGGACTGGAGATTGTAGAGATCAATCTTTACGACCCCGCCGATGCAGCGTCGGTGAAAGAAGATGGGCGCATCGGGGCGCTCGGCGATTCCCCGGTGAAGCTACTTCCCGGCGAGAGCATCACGGTGGATTTGGGCCACGTCCGATCGCCTCTCGGGGCGTTGATCGAATGGGGAGAGACGTACGGAACCGTTTTCTCGACGCATCTCTCCGATGACGGCGACAGCTTCCGAGAAATGGGCCGAATCACCACCGGCAACGGCGGCAGCGACAGCTTTTGGTGGCGCTCCACCACCGCCCGCTATCTTCGCCTGACCGTCCACGAGGCGAGTTCGCCGAAAGGCGCGGTCGTCAACGAACTCAAGCTGCGCATCCTGAACAAGGATCGCATGCCGATCGGTCAATTGGAGCGAGCGGCGTTGGCCGGGCCCAGCGACCTCTACCCGCAGTCTCTCCTCGGCCGGCAAATCTATTGGACCGCGCTCGGGGAGTACGATCGGGCCGAGGAGGCGCTGTTCGACGAATATGGCAATCTCGAGCCGCGGAGGGGATCGGCCCAGATCACGCCTCTGCTTCGCCTAGGCGGGGCACTGCACGGAGCGCCCTCGAGCCTGTCCGTCAGCCAATCCCTCGTGGACGGCTCGCTGCCCATTCCGACCGTCGCGTGGTCCGCGGAGGACATAGAGCTCCGCATCACGGCCCTCGCTCACGCCGGCGAGGCGCTCGCGGAGCACCGCATCACGAACCGGAGCGCCACAAAGCAGGAGGGCGCGCTCGTCCTGGCGGTGCGCCCCGTGCAGATCAATCCCTACTGGCAGCACGGCGGCCACGCCATGATCAACTCCATCGCTGTCGATGGCAGGCAGGTGCGAGTCAACGACCGGCCCTATGCTGCTTTTTCCCTCGATCCCGATGCCACGGCACTCGCGGACTTCGACGACGGCGACGTGATCAAGCTCATCGAGAGCGGGCCCCGACAGACCTCGCGGAGCCTTCGCTCGGACTCGGCCCTCCTCAGCGCCGCCTGCGAGTTCTCCTTTTCCCTCGCGCCCGGCGCCGCTGCCTCGATCGTCGTCTCGACGCCGATGAGGGACGACGTTACGCCGCACGCGGAGGCGCCCTTCGAAGCTCTGCGCGAGACCGTCGCGCAGGATTGGCGGAACAAGATCGGCCCGCGCAAGATTGATGTCGGCGACAAGGAAGTGAGCGACACGATCGAGGCGCAGACGGCGCTCATTCTCGTCAATTCCACGCCACTCGCCTACAAGCCCGGTCCGCGCAACTACGACCGCACGTGGATTCGCGACGGCTCCGCGCAGGCGCTCGCGCTGCTCTGGGTCGGTCTGATCGATGAGGCCAAAAATTACGTCGTCTGGTATTCCAAGCGCATTTACGAGAACGGCTTGGTCCCGCCCATTCTCAACGTGGACGGCGCCGTCAACAGCGGTTACGGCAGCGATATCGAATTCGACGCGCAGGGCGAATTTGTGGGGATCGCGGCCGACGTCTACCGCATCAGCCGGGACCGGGCCTTTCTCGGCGCCATTTTCGAGCCGGTGGTCCGCGCGACGAAGTTCATCGAGGAGCTTTGCGCACGAAACGACTCCTCGCGCGGCCCGGCGATGCACGGCCTGTTGGCTCCGTCCATCAGTCACGAGGGCTATAGCAATCCCTCCTACAGCTATTGGGATGATTATTTCGCCTTGAGCGCGTGGCGAAACTGCGAATTTCTGGCTCGAGAAATCGGCGACAGCAACGTTGCAGCTCGGGCCGCCGCGAAGGGTCTGGAGTTCGCCGCGAACCTCACTCGCTCCATCCGGATGACGGCGGCGCGAATGGAGACTGGCCTCATCCCCGGCTCCGCCGATCGCGATGACGTCGATCCGAGTTCGACCTCCATCGCCTTCGAGCCCTGCCAGGTCGAAGACGTCCTTCCGGCAGAGTTGATCGAAGCGACGTATGACCGAGCCGCCGCCCGCGTCAGGGCGATCTGCGCGCTTGATTTTCAAGGAAATTATACGCCGTATGAGTTGCGCGGCCTCAACGCCTTCGTATCTCTGGGCCGATACGACGACGCGTTCCGTCTGCTGTCGGCCGCGCTGACGTGCCGAAGGCCTCGCGGCTGGAGGTCTTGGGCCGAAGTGGTTTGGAGCGATTTGCGGGCCCCGGACTACATCGGCGACATGCCCCACACCTGGATCGGAGCCGAGTTCATCACCGCAATTCGGCGGATGCTGCTGCGGGAGAACGGCGCGGTCCTCGAATTATTCCGCGCAGTTCCCGACGCCTGGTGGGAGGGTGAGGGCATCACGCTGCGCGACTTGCCGACAGCCTTCGGCGCCGCCAGTCTCGAGGCTCGCCGCGGTCAATCCCGAGCCGTGTTCGAGCTGGCCTTGTCGGGTCCAGCGCCGGATCGAATCACCGTCCGGTATCCTGGGGCCAAGCAGGCCCGAGCGGACGGCAGGCCATGCGAGATCCGCGGCGACGTCATCTCGGCTCCGAATTTCAACCGGCTGGAAATCGACTACTGATCCGCTCGTTGCCGCGACCCGCTTGCTACGACTGTTGCAAGGCCGCTTCTCCAGTGCGGGGTCCGCAGTGACGAGCATCTCGGATGCGATCGCAATCCCGATGGTGTCGAAGCTTATTTGGCGGGCTGCGTTTTGCCCGCGGATTCGGGTGCTTCAGGGATTTTGTGCTCGTGGGCCGGCTTGAACGTCGACCCGAGCGGATCCATCACGAGCTGCAGCTTGCGGACGTAGATCCCTTCATCGGGCAGGTCATGTCCGATATTGATGATGCCGACATCAGCAAATTCACCCGTAAAGAGCGCCCTGATCCGTACGCGCGATTCTGGCTCGAGGACGTCGAGCGCGTCGTGCACCACCACCCAGGTCGGCTTTTGCAAGACGATGCGGGCAAAGGCAAGGCGTTGCTTCTCGTCGTCTGTCAACTCCCGGTCCCATCGGTTGACCGTGTCGAGCAGGGGCTCGAGGTGTTGCAACCCAACGTCGGCGAGCGCCTTGACGATGACCGCGGTCTCATGAACCTCCGTCGAGTGCGGATAGGCGACGGCTGCACGCAGAGTGCCAGACGGAACGTAGGCGCGGACCGGCATGAACATGATGGATCGACGGACCGGGTGCGTAATCCGGCCGCTGCCCCAGGGCCAAAGGCCGCCGATGGCGCGAAACATCAAGGCTTTTTCCTCGCCATTTGCGCCGGTGATAAGGACGCGTTCGCCGGGATCCAAGTTCGAGTGCGGTTCGCTCAGCATGACGCCGCCCGCCGGCGAGGCGACCTGAAGGTCGTCGATCCGTATCGAAGCGTCGTCCGTCTCGGTAAAATTGATCCGGCTCTTAGTCTGACCGAGCTCGTCCATGCTGATGATCGCTTTTCGGAAGCTCGCCACGCGCAGCAACGTCGCGCGCCAGTCCGCGATATTGGAGAAATTGTCTACGAACCACCGGAGCGAGCTCTGCACCTGATTGTACGCGCCGACCACCACCATGAGCTCGCCGAAGCTCATCTCGCTGCGCAGGTAGGCCGGCGCCGCCACCAGGATCGGCGCGACGATCGTAAACCAGCCATAGCCCGCAGTGACCCATGTCAGCCGCGTCACGGCGCCGACGATGCGTCGCGAGACTCCGAGAACAATTTCGAATATCGCGCCGAGGCGCGCCCTCTCGTCGGCCTCGCCGCGATAAAGGGTTATGCCGTCGAGGTCCTCATTCACGCGCACGAGGGCGGAGCGAAAGTCCGCTTCTCGTGCGTAGTGCTCGGCATTGAGATTGATCAGCGGACGGCCGACGCGCCAACTCAAGAACGATGCGGCGACGGCATAAATCAGCGCCCACCACACGAGATAGCCGGGCGGTGCGAACATGTGGCCCGCGATCGGCAGAAACATGCCCCGCGAGAGCGCCCAAAGGACGCTGACGAACGACAGCAGCAGCAAGGTCGATTGCAGGAGGCCAATGCCCAAGTCCGTCGAAAGATCTGTCAGATGCTGCGCATCGGCCTGGAGGCGCTGGTCGGGATTGGCCCCCATGGCGCCCGAATTCGAAAGTCGGAAAGCGCGTACCGGCTTCAGCCACTCGTTCAAGAGATCGTTCACCAAGCCTTGGCGCAAGACCACTTTTGACGTCTGATTGAGCCACGTCTGCGCCACGTTGAGAACGAGCAATATGCCCGCCAGCACAGCGAAGACGCCGAGCTGCTGGACGAAGGCCTGCATATCCTTGTTCGTCAATGAGTTGTAGAATGGACCGTTCCAGGCGTTGAGCCTGATCTGCATATAGGCCGTACCGCCCACGACAATGATCAGCGCGCCCGCCAACATCAGGAGTTTGCTGCGCTGAGGCGAAGTCCAGAAACCCGAGGCCATCCACATGAAATCGGAGAACAGACTGGCCAGCGTCGGACTGTCCGCGCTTTCGACGCCCTTCTGTGGTTTGCTGGACCGCTCCGCCATTGAATCCAATCCGTTCGCCGCCTTGCCGCATTCAGAGCACGTCGATCGTTGGAAATCGCGGCGGCGCCGTCGTGCAATCCGATAAAATCACGCCCGCCGCGCCGCGACCGGGTCTCGCATCGCAATCGCATCGGCGGCGATCTCTTCGATCGCCGCCCTGGCTTCCGACGTGTTCCAAGGCCAGAAGTGGAGAGCAAAATGACGAGTTCGATCAAACACGACGCATCGAGGCCCCCCTTGTAGAACTCGCCGCTACGAACTCGCCGCCGAGAAAATCGTCAACTTGTCCGCCGCCTGCCGCAACACCGCCCGTATCGGCATATCCTCGACAGGCCCCTCCTCCATCGCGCGGGCCAGCGTCGCCAGCTTGTCCGCGCCCTCGATCTGCAGCGCGAGCCGCCGCGCGCGCAAGATCACGCGGCCGGTAAGCGTCAGTCGCGGCTCGAGGCCATCTGGCGGCGTGATCGACGTGACCAGCGAGCGCGCCGCAGGGTCCATCGCCTCGGCGAGGCCCGCGGCGTGAGGAAACCAAGAAGCGGTGTGCCCGTCGT
>DASXYQ010000377.1:0-2808 GCA_036502445.1 Roseiarcus sp.
CCGTCAGCATCTCTTCGGTTCCCTTCGCCGCCCCAAACTCCAGCTCACGCCGTAGCCCAGACCAACGAGGAGTCCCCGCAAGGAACCCGCCGCCCACGTCTCTCTTTCTTCCGATACAATTGTCAAACAGCATTCGAGGACCAAGCCTCGGGTTCGGACGTTTCGACGAAGCCGAGGCCCGCGCCGAAACCACCCCAACCCAATTTCGTTCGCAGGCCTTCGCCGTCAAATCCGCCTCGGGCTCTCGCCAAAAGCAAAAAAAGACCGAAACACTCCACCCCGCCTCTCGGTGGGGAGGTGTGATTCTCGATAGGCCCGAAAAACCGGCAGCCAGTCCGCCGCTCAAAGCCGCAGCGCCGTCGGTTGGCGGGATATAAGGAGGCGGGGACGCCGTGTCAAACCCTTTTTTGCGTTTTCTCGAGACGTCGGGTTCAACCTCGCATGCGGCGGCGTACGATCATCCGCATTCCATACCGGGGCCGCAGCGTCACGCGCTGCACCGGTTCGACGACGTGACCGGGCAGAAGCTCGAAGCGAAACGCGCCGAGCAGGTGCGCGAGCACGATGACCGCCTCCTGCAACGCGAAGCTCATGCCGATGCAGACGCGCGGACCCGCGCCGAACGGAATGTAGGAATAGCGGTCGATCGCCTCGCGGTTGGCGCCGAGAAAGCGCTCGGGATCGAACGCATCGGGGTCTTTCCACAAACGCCGGTGGCGATGCAGCAGGTAGGGCGCGACAGTCACCGTCGTGCCGGCGGGAATGCGCGCGCCTGCGAGCCAATCCTCGCCGATCGCCTCGCGGCTGAGGGTGGCGGCGGGCGGATAGAGGCGCATGGCTTCTTCGAGCGCCGCGCGTGTGACGGGAAGCCGCGCGAGCGGATCATCGTCCAGGCCGGGATCGAATTCCGCGTCCAGCTCCGCCTCGACGCGCTCGCGCCAGACCGCCGACTGCGAGAGCAGGAACAGCGTCCACGTCAGCGCATTGGCGGTCGTCTCATGGCCGGCGTTGATGAAAGTGACGATATTTGCGCGAACGTCGTCCCAGCTCATGCCGCGCCCGGTTTCCGGATCGAGCGCACGGAGCAGCAGCGTCAGCAGATCCGAAGGCGCGGACGCGCCCGAGTCGATCAGGCGCTTGCGCGCGGAAATGATGTCGTCGACCGCGCTCGCGAAAAACGCGAGGGCGTTGCGCCCACGCAGCCGTCCGAGCCGCGGCAGGAATTTCGGGGCGCCGAGCAGATCCAGCGGGTCCAGCCGGCCGATCGTGTTGAAATAGGCCGCGACCGCGCGCTGAAACTCGCTCGCGCCACGCCCCAGCCCTTGGCTGAACAGCGTCTGCTCCAGCACCTCCAGCGCCGTCCGCCCCATCTCTTCGGAGACTTCGACCGGCCGGCCGTCGCGTCCGACGCCGATCCGTTCGACGAGGGCGCGGGCGACGCGGTGCATCGCGGGCGCGAAATCGGCGACCTGGCGCGGCGAAAACAGCGGCGCCAGCGCGCGGCGCTGCACGCGCCACCCCTCCCCGTCTACCGTCAGCAGCCCGGCTCCGAGCCCCGGCCGCAGCACCCGTAGCTGCAGCGCGTCCTTGCGATAGTTCGCGGCGTTGTCGAGCAACACCCGCCTCACTCCCGCCGGGTCGCTCACCACCGCGCGCATGCCCAGCACCGTGCGTCCGATCAGCACCGGGTATTCAAAATGCGCGGTCGACCAGATTTGCAACGGGTTGCGCCAGAGCTGATAGACCATGCCAACCGTGCTCAGCGGCTTGGTCCGCGGGTGCGGCGCCGGGGGACGAAACGGCGCGGAGGACGGGACAGCCGAGCCGGCGACAGCCATGGAAAGAACCTTTCCGTCAACGCGGCCGACAGGCGGCCAGCGGCCCATGATACGCGACATCTCGGCGTTTGGATGACCGGTGGAGGCGAAATCAGAATGCCGTTCGCTGCCGCATCGCGGCGGCGAGCGTGCCGTCGTCGAGATAGTCCAATTCGCCGCCGACCGGGACTCCGTGCGCGAGCCGGGTCACCTCGACCGCGTAGGGGCCGAGCAGGTCGGTGACATAGTGCGCCGTCGTCTGGCCGTCGACGGTCGCATTGACCGCGAGGACGACCTCCTTTACGCCGCCCGAGGCGACGCGTGCGACGAGGCTCTCGAGGTTGAGATCGTCGGGGCCGACGCCGTCGAGCGGCGAAAGCGCCCCGCCGAGCACATGATAACGCCCTCGCGTCGCGTCCGCGCGCTCGAGAGCCCAGAGATCGCCGACGGATTCCACGACCACTAGCATCGCGGGGTCGCGCCGCTCGTCCGCGCAGATCGTGCAGGGATCGCGCGTGTCGACGTTGCCGCAGACCGAGCAGGTCGCAATGCGGTCATGCGCGATTCGCATCGCCTCGGCGAGCGGATCGAGCAGCTGCGCGCGTTTGCGGATCAGGTGCAGGGCCGCGCGCCGCGCCGAGCGCGGCCCCAGGCCCGGCAGACGCGCCAGCAGCTGAATCAGCCGCTCGATTTCCGGTCCCGCGACCTGGGTCGCCATTTCAGTCAGAACGGCAGCTTCATGCCCGGCGGCAGCGGCAGGCCCGCCGTCACCGCCTGCATCTTCTCCGCCGCCGCGCGGTCGGCCTTGCCTTTCGCGTCGGCAAACGCCGCCAAGATCAGATCCTCGACCATTTCCCTGTCGTTGGGGGTCAGCAGCGAGGGATCGAGATGGATCGACTTCATCTCGCCCTTGCCTGTCAGCGCGATCTTCACCAGCCCGCCGCCCGATTCGCCCTCCACCTCCAGGCGGGACAATTCATCCTGCGCGTCG
>DASXYQ010000378.1:0-1887 GCA_036502445.1 Roseiarcus sp.
CCAGCTCGATCTTATCCGCAAGCTTGCCGCCATTCTGGATGAAATGCAGATTAGCGAGATCGAGCTCGAACAGGATGGCATACGCGTCCGGGTGGCGCGCACGATGATAGTCAGTGCAACAGCGCCACAGTCACTCGAAAGCGTGAGCCTACAACCGGTTGCTTCTGTTCTCCCTGGACCATCGAGTGATTCTCACAGCCATCCCGGCGCCGTGAAGTCGCCGATGGTAGGCACCGCCTACCTCAGGCCGAGCCCGGAATCCAAGGCGTTCGTCGAAGTAGGCTCCCTGGTCAAGTCCGGCGAAAAGATCATGCTGGTCGAGGCGATGAAGACCTATAACGAAATCGTCGCTCCCCGCGCCGGCAAGATCACGCACATCTTCGTCGAGGACGGATCGCCGGTCGAATACGGCCAGGCGCTGATGGTCATCGAGTGAGAATCAACGAAAATTTCGCACACGCAACTGCAAGCGCGGATTTGAGCCGCGATTTCCGTCATGGCCGGGCAATAGCCCGTCGAAGGACGGGCGTTCTCCCGAACGCCCTACGTCCCGGCCGTCTACGCGGCTCCCCCGCGCCAGAGAACCCCGATCATGTTCGATAAGATCCTGATCGCCAACCGCGGCGAAATAGCGTTGCGCGTATTGCGCGCGGCCAAGGAGCTCGGCGTCGCTACGGTCGCGGTCTATTCGACGGCCGACAAGGAGGCGATGCACGTCAAGCTCGCCGACGAAAGCGTCTGCATCGGCCCCCCGCCGGCGCGCGAGAGCTATCTCAACGTGCCGGCCCTGATGGCGGCCTGCGAGATCACGGGCGCCGACGCGGTGCATCCCGGCTACGGATTTCTCGCCGAGAACGCGCGCTTCGCCGACATTCTGACCGAGCACGGCGTCGCCTTCATCGGCCCGAAGGCCGAGCATATCCGGATGATGGGCGACAAGATCGAAGCCAAGCGGACGGCCACGAGGCTCGGCATTCCCTGCGTGCCCGGCTCGCCCGGCGCGGTCGGCGACGAGACGGAGGCGTTGAAGATCGCCGCGGAAATCGGCTATCCCGTGCTCGTCAAGGCGGCGGCGGGCGGCGGCGGCCGCGGCATGAAGCTCGCGCGGGTCGCCGACGATCTCCTCGAAGCGATCGCCACTGCGAAGAGCGAGGCCAAAGCGGCGTTCGGCGACGATGCGGTCTATCTCGAGAAATACTTGCCCAGTCCGAGGCACATCGAAATCCAGGTCCTGGGCGACGGCCAGGGCCGAGCGATTCACCTCGGAGAGCGCGATTGCTCGCTGCAACGGCGCCATCAGAAAGTCTGGGAGGAAGGCCCGTCCCCCGCCTTGAATGCCCGCCAGCGCGAGGAGATCGGCGCCATCGTCGCAACCGCGATGGCCGACCTCGGCTATATCGGCGTCGGCACAGTCGAGTTCCTCTACGAGGACGGCAAATTCTATTTCATCGAAATGAACACGCGCATCCAGGTCGAGCACCCCGTGACCGAGATGATCACCGGCATCGACCTCGTCAACGAGCAGATCAAGATCGCGGCCGGGTCGCCGCTGACCATTTTGCAGGAGGACGTGCGCATCCAGGGCGCCGCGATCGAATGCCGCGTCAACGCCGAACACGCCCGCACCTTCACGCCCTCGCCGGGTCGAATTACGTATTTCCATCCGCCCGGCGGCCTTGGCGTGCGCGTCGACTCGGCGGCTTATCAGGGCTACGTCATCCCGCCCTATTACGACTCGCTCATCGCCAAGCTGATCGTCCACGGCCGCACCCGCACGGAGGCGCTGATGCGCCTGCGCCGCGCGCTCGACGAATTCATCGTCGATGGAGTCGAGACGACGTTGCCGCTGTTCCGCACGCTCGTGCGGGAAACCGACATTCAGAACGG
>DASXYQ010000379.1:0-9071 GCA_036502445.1 Roseiarcus sp.
CCTTCGATCGCCTGTTTCAAATACATGATGCCGTACTTGGCATACAGATCGGCGGGCTGCGAGACGGTCGCGTCGGCTTCGCCCTTGCGGATGGCGTCGAATTCCTGTGGGATGCCATCGTTGCTGACGATGATGATGTGACCCGCTTGTCCCGCCGGATGCAGAAGGCTACGACGCTTGAGGGTCTGCAGCGTCGGGGCGAGGAAGACGCCGCCGGCGTGCATGTAGATCGCCTTCAAATCGGGCGTCGAGTTCAGGATCGTGTCGAGGCCCGCGGCCGCGTCTTCGCCCGACCAGGCCTTGGTCGGGATCTCCAGCAGCTTCAGCTTCGGATAATTCTTTTTGATGCAATCGCGGAAGCCGACCCCGCGATCACGCCCGTTGATCGAAGCCTGGTCGCCCATGATCTGTACGACTGGGCCGTCCGCGACGTGATCGCCGATGTATTTGCAAGCCTTTTCGCCATAGGCGATGTTGTTGGCGCGCACGACGATCGCCACCGGACCCGTGTCGGGGGCGACGTCGACGGCGACCACCTGGACCTTCGCCGCCGCCGCGGTCTTGAGGACGGTGCCCGCCGCCGAACTGTCGAACGGCGAAAAGATGATGCCCTTGGCGCCGAGCGCGATCGAGTTTTTCACGCCGGTGATCTGCTTCGCGGTGTCGAACTCGGAATTGAACGGCTGCAAGAGGTCGACGCCCTGCGCCTTTGCCTCCGCGACGATATACTTGTTGTAAGACGTCCAGAACGGCGAGGTGAGCGTCGTCAGGTCGACGCCGACCTTGGGCCCCTCGGCCGCCGCGGCGGCGCCGGCCGCCAAAGTCATCGCCGACGCGAACAATGCGCCTCTGATTGCGGTATGGATTTTCGACATTTGCGTTTACCTCCCTGTTGAATTTTGTTGTCTCACATGAGGGTCCGCGCCCTGATTATTCAGGTCCGCGGCGTCGGAGTTCGTGCGCGCGCCAGCAAATCGTCCGGAGGACTCGCCAACGCATTGGCAAGAGCTAACAAGGCCGGTTGTGAGATGCAATGTGTAAAGCTTTTTATCTCGACGAGTAACTCCGCTTCTGCGATAATTTTTCGGAACAGCTCGCGGCGCGGTCCCGGGAGGCCGATTGACCGATGAATTCTACCCAAACGGGCGGCGATACGGATCGGCGTCTGCTTCTTCTCAGTGAGGCTGACAACGTCCTCATCGCCACTTCGCGTATCCGCGCGGGAGAGACGGTTCTGGTCGAGGACACCCGCGTCACGATTCCGGCCGACCTTCCGATCGGGCATAAACTTTCCCGGCGGGTGATCGCGGCGGGTGAGAAAATCATCAAGTACGGGGCGCCCATTGGCTCGGCTACCGCGGACATCGCCGCGGGGGCGCATGTTCATGTCCACAATGTGCGGAGCGACTACACGCCGACCTACCATCTCGAGGACATCCGGACTGAATACGGGAGCGGAGCATGATGCGGGGTTATCCGCGCGCCGATGGTCGGAAAGGCATTCGTAATACTATCGTCGTCGGCTATCTCGTGGAGTGCGCTCATCATGTCGCGCGCGAAATCGCCATTCCCTTTCGTGAGCAGGACGTGCACGTCATCGGCTTCCCGGGCTGTTACCCGAACGCCTATGCCGAAACGATGATGGAACGGCTGTGTACGCACCCCAACGTCGGCGCTGTGCTGTTGATATCGCTGGGTTGCGAGAGCTTCAACAAGTACAAATTGGACCGGATCGTCCGCGAGAGCGGCCGTCCGGCGCAGACCGTCGTCATCCAGGCGAGCGGCGGCACGCGCAAGTCGGTCGCCGAAGGTCGCGCCTTCGTCGCCGCGCATCGGGCCCTTCTCGACGCGATGAAAACGGTTCCTATGTCGGCGAGCGAGCTCGTCGTCGGCACGGTGTGCGGCGGCTCTGACGGGACTTCGGGCATCTCGGGCAATCCCGCCGCCGGCCGCGCCTTCGACATGCTCGTCGAGGAGGGCGCGGCCTGCATCTTCGAGGAGACCGGCGAGTTGATCGGCTGCGAGCACATAATGGCCGCGCGCGCCATCACGCCGGAACTGGGCGCCGAGCTCGAGGCGAGCGTCGCCAAGGCCGCGCGCTACTACGCAACGCTCGGCTACGGTTCGTTCGCCGCCGGAAACGCGGAGGGCGGTCTCACCACGATCGAGGAGAAATCGATGGGCGCCTACGCGAAGTCGGGCGGGGCGCCGATCTCGGGCCTCATCAAACCCGGCGACATTCCGCCGCGCGGCGGTCTCTACCTGCTCGACGTGGTTCCGGACGGCGAAGTCCGCTTCGGTTTCCCCAACATCAACGACAATGCCGAGATCGCCGAATTGATCGCGTGCGGCAGCCATCTAATCCTGTTCGTCACCGGGCGCGGCTCGGTCGTCGGGTCCGCCATCTCGCCCGTAGTGAAGATTTGCGCCAATCCAGAGACCTATAGGCGCATGGCCGACGACATGGACGTGGATGCCGGGCGAATCATGGAAGGGGTGGCCACGCTAGACGAGGTCGGGCGCGAGATTCGAGACCTCGTCGTCGGCCTCGGCGAAGGCCGGCGGACAAAATCCGAGGAGCTCGGGCATCAGGAGTTCATACTGACCTACAAATCGTTCGAACCTATCGGGCCGGCCTGTCTACCCGCAGCCTGAGCCCGCCCGTGCTCTCCGGTGCACGACGTCATGTGCGCCATCGGACTTCGCGACTTCACTCGTCGCGTTCGCGAACATGATACGTCTCCGTCGAGGATGCCCGTCCCAGTCTGGTTGCTCTGGCTGCTCATCGCGTTCGTGCCGACCAAGTCTCACGCTTCCGAGTCGTGCGCAATCTGATGGAGCAGCGGCTCGCCGTGTTCCAGCCGACGGCAGTTCTCGAGGATGACGCGAAGGCTGCGTTCCCAAGTTTGCGGCGTCAACCATGCGATGTGCGGCGTCGCGACGACGGTCGGGCAGCCGGCGAGAAAGCCCGTGTCCGCGGCGGGCTCGCCCTCGAATACGTCGAGCCCCGCGCCAGCCAGACGCCCCTCGCGCAAGGCGGTCGCGAGCGCGGCCTGATCGATCAATTCTCCACGCGCCGTATTCACCACGACCGCGCCCGCTTTCAGTCGCGCGATCGCGCCGCGATCAAGGAGATGCGTGGTCTCAGGAGTCAGAGGAACATGAAGCGAGATGATGTCGCTCGTCGCGAGAAGCCGGTCGAACGGCATCGGCGTCGCGATCGCATCAGCGCGAGGCGTGCGGTTCCAGAAGCTGACGTCGGCGCCCAACGCTACGAGGACCGGGACGAGACGCTGAGGCACAGCGCCGTATCCGACCAGCCCGATCCGGCTGCGGCTCAGTTCGCCGAGGGCTTCCAGGGAATCGGCGGGAAGCCGCCAGCCTTCGCCGCGGCGGGTCGCCGTATCGAAGGCAGTGACCCGGCGGAGCGTCGCGAGCATGAGCGCCAGCGTGTGCTCGGCGACGGCCGCGGTGTTCACACCCGGCATGTTGGCGACCGCGATCCCCGCACGGTGCGCGGCGTCGCGGTCGATCGTATTCACGCCCACGCCAATCTTCTGGATGAGGTGGAGTTTCGGCGCCTTAGCGATCATGGCGGACGTCACCGGCTTCAGCACATGCAGCAGGACCTCGGCGTCGACGATCTCGCGGTCGAAGGCCTCGTTGTCGTCCTCCGCCACGATGACGATGCGCGGCTCGACGATGTCAGAAAGCCTCCCCCTCAGCCGACTGCTGGCCGCGAAATGCAACAGCGCTTTCACATATCAGCCCTCCACGGCGCGCGGCGCCCCGAGAGCGAGCGCCGACCCGCCAGCAAACACCGCGTCTTCGCCCAGAGCCTCTTCGATGCGCAAGCATTCGTTCCATTTCGCCATCCGTTCGGATCGCGCGAACGACCCGACTTTGATCTGGCCAGCATCCCAACCGATGGCGAGATGCGCGATCGTCACGTCCTCCGTCTCGCCCGAACGGGCGGAAACGATGGTCGCAAAACCGGCGGCCTTGGCCGCCTCCAGCGCAGCGCGGGTTTCGGAGATCGTCCCGGCCTGGTTCGGCTTGATGAGCGCGGCGTTCAACGCGCGGTCGCGGGCGGCATTCGCCACGCGGCCCGCATTTGTCACGAGGAAGTCGTCGCCGATCACCTGACAGCGCGCTCCGTAAGCCTTCGTGAAATCCCGAAACCCCTGCGGATCATCCTCGGCGAGCGGATCCTCGATCGAGACGATCGGATAGCTGTCCAGCCAGCCGCCGAGCATCGCGATCATGGCGTCGGAATCGAGCCGGCGGTTGTCCAAGGCCAACGTGTAGACGCCGTTGCGCCCGAATTCGGACGCCGCGATGTCGAGCGAAATCGCGATCTCTCGGCCGGGCTCGAGGCCCGCCCGCTCGATCGCGAGCACCAACGCATCCAGCGCTTGCTCGTTGGAGGAAAAGGCGGGCCAATAGCCGCCCTCGTCGGCGACGCCCTGGAGCTTGCCGGCCGCCTTCATCAAAGCGCCAGCTGCGCGGTAGACTTCCGCGGTCCAGTCGAGCGCCTGGGTGAAGGACTCGGCGGCAGGGCAGACGACCATAAAATCCTGAACGTCGACGCGACGGGCCGCATGTGCGCCGCCACCGAAAATCTGGATTTCCGGGAGCGGTAGCCGCACCTTCGCCCCCGCTGCCAGATGCTGCCACAGAGGCGCGCCGTCCGCAGCGGCGCGCGCGTGGAGGACGGCCATGGAGGTCGCGACGATAGCATTGCCGCCCAGCCGGCTTCGGTTGGGGGTTCCGTCGAGCGCAATCATGACGCGGTCGATTCCAGCCTGGTCGTCGGCGTCGAGGCCAGTCAAGGCGGCGGCGATCTCAGTGTTGACCGCCGCGACGGCGCGACGGACGTCGAGGCCCCCGAAGGTTGGACCGCCGTCACGCAGGTCCAGCGCCTCGCCAGTGCCTGTGGAGGCTCCCGCAGGCGCCATGGCGCGTCCGCGGGCTCCGCCGTCCAGGATCACTTCCGCCTCGACTGTAGGGCGGCCGCGCGAGTCCCATAGGCGTCGGCCGCGGACCGAGGATATGATCGTATTCGTCATATTTGGATCCCCGTCGCCCAAGCGCGTCTGACATCTGCGAGCCTGTCCGGCGGCGAGACGATGAGAGGGCGGGCGATCCGTCTCACGCGTTCTTTCTCCGCGTCGGCGGTAATGTATTCGACCGGAGACTTGCCGTCGATGCGCGCGAGAAGCAACGCCGGGAGAAGGCGTGCGGCGCGCGCCTCGACATCAGCCGGCCGCTCCCAGTCGACGCCTGAGAGATAGCCCGCGGCGAGCGCGTCGAAGCTCGCGAGCAGAAGCAAACTTGCGGACGGCGTCCAAAGGCATTTGAGCAGCAGATGGTTGAGGCAGAAGGCCAGATCGAACGCCGGCTCGCCGAACCAGGCGCACTCCGCGTCGAGGAACACAGGACCGGCGGGACCCACCAGGATGTTCTTCGGGCTCACGTCGCCGTGAACCAGCGCGCGCTTGGCGGCCAGCGTATCCTCGGCGAGCCGAATCAGCGGCGCGGACAAGTCGGCGTGGATGCGCGCGGTCGCCTCGATATAGGGCTCGACGCGGATCGAATGGAAGGTCGCGTCGTTGGCGAAGCGGCGCGCGAGCACCTCCGAGCCCGCTGTCGCGGCATGGATGGCCGCGATTGTTTCACCGACTTGCGCAGCGAAGCGAGGGTTGACGTGACCCTGACGAAGTTCTTGCTTCCAGACGGGATAACGCGACGGGTCGAAATAAGTCATCGCGAAGATTCCTGCGTCCGCGTCATGCGCGAGAATCCGCGGCGCCGAATTCGGCGCCACCCGCGCCGCTTCCAACATCCAATCGACCTCGCTCTTGTTGCGCGATACAGGCGCGTTCCAGACCTGGGCCACGCGGAGCTTTGGCAAAGCCTTCTTGATCACGAAAACGTCGTTCGGAGTCTCGACTTTCCAAATGTCGGACGCGACGCCGCCCGTCAGCGGGGTCAAAATCGCGTCCGAGGGATTCGCCAGACCGCCATCCCGCAGAAATTTCGCGATCATCTCGTCGAGCACGGTTGAACACCTCACATCTTAACCGATCGTCCGGCCCCTGGGCGTAATCCGGCCAGTTGTCGAAAGCGGAAGCGAGCAAGTCTTGGCGCGCCTTGGTATTCTGGATGCTCGCGGTCGCGATCGCGGTCGCGAGCATGACAAATGCTTTTCGAACAGACCCGGCGACATCGGAGCGCAATCCTTGTCGCCCAGTCAAGCGGCGCCAACGGGTTCGCGCGCATCACGTCTTCAAGGGTGATCCGACTGAGATGCACATCGAGCGGATTGACGGATCTGAGCCATTTGACAGCTTCAGCCGACCCGCGTCTCGCCTCCGAGACGACATTGGTGTCGACGAGATACATCAGAAGCCCACATCGCGACTGGGAGTTTGGCGCCCGAGGCGATTGTTCGACGAGTTCGTCGTCCCATTCCAGTCCCGACAGGAATTGATGCTCCGACTGCCCAGGAACATCCGGCGACCAGCGCGCGATCGTGTTTGCCTGGTTTGTCTCCACGGGCGGCGGTCTACGGTCGTCGCGCGGGCCAGGAGCCTTGGACCGCTTTATTAGACTAAGTCGGCCTCGATGGCGCCGTCGCCCGAGGAACCGCAGATGTCCCGTTGCCCCGTCCGCGTGGTCACTCGCCGGCCACCAAGAAGAGACGTAGCCCCAAACGATGCCCGATATCCGGCAAGTCTTTCAAGTCGTTGGTGCCGCAAGAGGGATTCGAACCCCCGACCCCCTCATTACGAATGAGGTGCTCTACCAGCTGAGCTATTGCGGCAAATCAATGGGTTGGCGTATTTCGGGTGCGCCTGCGCGCCGCTTCCCCTTTGCGAGCGCCTTCGGCTGCGGCCTTATAGAGCATGAATGAATGGCTGGGCAAGTCACTCTGTGTGCGCGCCGACCGCAGGCGCATCGCCGGTGATCACCGGCGAGTTCTCGACTGAATGAGATGACAAATTACGGCGAAAACGCGTGCGGTCGCGCTCCTGACCTCGAAATTTCTGTCCTGATGTATCGGTCGCGCCACGACTCACGGCGGCGTCCTCGCTCCAGCGACGATATCTCAATCCCTAGGGAGTCGACGCGGCGAGGACCTCCGCGCCATACGCTTCCTCATTCGTTCGCGAACAGGCGATATCCTGGTTTTCGATCCGGCGTTCCATGCGGGCCGGGATCGTCGGGGGCGTTCGAAGGCAGCAGGACAATGTTTCCGTTCGCTCGGGGGGTGCGCGGGGTCTCGGGCGAGGGCGTCGGCGGCGGGGCAGACGCCGACGGGGACTCGATCGCCTTGACGGGATCTGGCGGCGCATCGATCGCCGCCACTGGCGCCTCGATCGGCGGCGCGGGCTCGATCCTCGGCGGCGCAGGCTCGATCCTCGGCGGAGCGGGCTCGATTCGCGGCGGGGCGGGTGGAGGCGGGGCGGGCTCGGGCGCACTCAGCCGCTCGTCGGGCGTACGCCACGTGAAAGCGTCCAACTCGCCCAAGGGCGACACGGGCGACCAGTGATCGGTGATCACCCCGTCGGCGACCCAGGCGCGATCGCGCGGGGCTCGGGCGGCGCGGTTCAGCCATTCGCGCACCGCGCCCTCGGCGCCGTCGGCCTCCTCGATTTCCGCCATCAACAGGCACACGCGGGCCGTCGGCCGCGACGCGCCCATATCGCCGCGCAGCAGCGGCGCCAACGCTGTCCGCGCCGCCGCCAGATCGTGCGCGTCGAGCGCGGCGCGGGCAACCGTCAATTGGCTCTCGGCGTCGAACGGCGCAACCCGGGCCAAGGCCCGCGCGCGGGCCAGACGATCCAACGCGGAATCGCCGGGCCGCAGGCGCAGATAGATGGCGGCCAATTCCGGATGCGGCGTTTGCCGATACGCCGCCTCCAGGATTTTCGAGGCCCGGCGATAATCGCCCGCGGCCGCCGTCAGCCGGCCGTTGAGCGCCGCGGCGGGGACGAGGCCGGGCGCGAGCGCGCAGGCCTCCTGCGCCAGCGCCAGCGCGCCCTTCGGGTCGCGGTCGGCCCGATCCAGCGCAATGGCGGTCTTCAGCACCGCGCGCCAGCGGTTGGCGGTCGGCTTGTCCAAGAGCTTGGCCGAGGCGTTCGATTCGACGGTCGCGAGCGCGCCCGCCCAATCGCCATGGGCTGCGCGATCGTCGAGCACCGCCTGCGCCGCCCACGGCAACGCAGCATATTTGTGGGCGCGCACGGCGTAATCCAGCGCGGCGTGATGATCGCCGCTCCGGCGCGCCTCGACATGCAGCCCGCGCAGTCCGAGCGCATGGGTCTGCGGATGCTCGAGCATTTCGTTGAACGCCGCGACCGCGCTCGGCCGATCCCCCGCGAGCTGCGCCGACTGCGCGCGCAACAACATGGTCAGCGGCTCGTCGGCAATGAATTTCCGCGCGTCGCCGGCGTGGCGGTGCGCGGCCTGCGCGTCGCCGGAACCGACCGCGATCATCCCGCGCGACAGCGCGAGATAACCTTTCTCGCGCCGGCGCGCGTTCGTCGCGAGCGAGATCAGCGACGGCGCCCGCAAAACGAATCGGATCAGCGTCCAGAGGATTCCGAGCGCGATCGCCAGCGCCAGCACGACCCCCAGCGCCAACATGAGCGAGACGTTTACTTCCACGCCGCGCCAGGTCAGCGTGACCTCGCCCGGATTTTCGGCGAGCCAAGTCAGGCCGTAGGCCGCCAGAGCCAGCGCCGCAAAAAACAACAACAGGCGAACCATGACGTCTCCGCAGCCAGTCTCGCGCCGCAACAGGCTCGAGATAGTCCATTTTTCCTCGCGGGAGTAATTTCCTTCGCGCGGACCTAGTTCCTCGCAGCGGCCAGTCGTCCGATCGCGTTTTCGCGCAAGGACTGGGCGGCGGCGTCGGCGGCGACGCGGGCGTCGGCGGTCTTGGCCCAATCGGCCCCGGCTTTCCGCGCCGCCTCGGGCAGGCGCGCATAGATGCCTAGCGCCGAGGCCGTCTGGCCGCGCGCTAACGCCGCCTCGATCTGCGAGACCAGAGCGGCGGGGTCGTC
>DASXYQ010000380.1:0-3689 GCA_036502445.1 Roseiarcus sp.
CCGCTCGAATATCCGTACCCGCGTTTCGGCCCTCGCGGCGATTGTGAACAGCGCCTTGCTTGGCGCGAACGCGTGTGGGCGCAAACGGCAAAGCCGGCGCCCGATCCTCAGTCGCGGATTTCGTCTTCGATCTGCCAGTGGCGGCCCTTGACCGCGCGCAGTTCTACGCGCAGCGCCAGCAGCGCCGCCGAAGCAGGAACGCGCGCTTCGCAGGCCGACCGCAGCGCGGCGAATTCGGTTTCGACGTTGGCGCGCTTTTGCGAATCATGGATGCGCTCTCGCTTGCTCTAGGATCGTGAGCTTATCGATCAGCTCGCCCGGCGCCGCCTCGATCTCGATTCCGCATCTCATGACCGCGCCCGCTCGGCGATTGCCTTCCCAACATGGGTTCGGCAAACTTGCACGGCGCTGGCGTCGCTCCCCGCCGGCGCCGGAGCTGGGGAAAACTGCCCGTGGGGTTCGAGGCAGCGAGTTGAGATTCTTGCCCCATTTTGTGAGTTTTCAAGGCTTTGCGAGGAGGAAAATTTCCGTCTCGGTCTTTCCGGCGCGATGACGCAGGTGCGCGACCGAGCCGGCCGACGGCATTCGTAGACGCCCGAGCGGGACCGAGAACCCGGATCGCGAGCGGCGCCGACCGCGCCGCGTCTTCCTCGAGTCGCTCCGCCGGCGCGTGGAACGCGCTCGCCCAAAATCGGGATTCTTTTCCCATTTCGTGCGTTTTCAAGGCGTTGCAAGGCGGAAAATTTTCTTCGCCAACTCCCGAGCTGCCCCTCACTTGGTGCACAAAACGGGTCTCGCTCACAGTAGGCGTGGCCGCTGGTTCGATTCGTTCGCGATGCGATTCGTGTTGTTCTCGCATCAGCGGCGTCCGATCCACGTTGGTCTCAAAAAAAGGCGGGGCAGCTTGGGAGTTACGCAACTTGTCATTCTCGCAGCTCGCCACCCGGCGCCGCGCGGTCAGCCGTGCGGCCGGGCGCCAGATACTGTAGGTTCGAGGCTTCCGAGCCCATACCATTTCCGGGCGCGGATTCAATCTTTTCAACCCGTTGCGGCGCCATTTCCCGGCGACTCCGTCTCTCGCCGTCAACCTCTCTCGCCGCGATCCTGGGGTCACCGACAGTGTCTCGCCCATCCGCACGCCGGCGAGCGCGCGCCGTCGCGCGAGGCTCATCGCCGTGATCTGAATGCTGTCGTCATCTGTCGTGCGCCCGCTCCCGCGACCCGCGAAATGAACGGGTCGATCTGAAGACTCTAACATAAATTCGTTTTCTCAGAAAGAAATTTCCGATTTTATATATTACTGTGACAGATGGCAAATTCTTCAATCTCCGCCGGGGGCGCCGCGCTGCCTAATCCGGACAAATCACTTGCTACCGACACCGGTCGATCGACGGGTTGACGTCCGGCTCTGGGCGGCGGATTTTGCGCGCGCGGCCGAGCTCGGACCATCGGAGGAACCATGGCGATCGCATATGGGCCGGAGGAGCGCGCCGCGCTGGATGCCCGCGCGCGAAAAATCCTCGCGGAATGTCCCGATGTCGGAAGCTTCATCCGGCGCGGTCTCGGCCGCAATTCCAGCGGCGAAGCGATCGTCTATTTGCGCAGCGCGCTCGACCCCGCCCCGGTCGTCACCAGCGCGGACGCGTTCGGCGGTCTGCTCGGCTCGGCTTCGCGATGGCTGCGGCGCAACGGCGTCGGACCGCGCGATGTCGTCTCGCTGCTGGCGCCGAACTGCACCGCGACTTCGGTCGTCTATTGGGCGGCGATGAGCGCGGCCGCCGTGCAGCCGCTCAACCTTCTCTTCACGCGCGAGGCGATCGCCGCGCAGGTTGTCGCGGTCGGCGCCAAGATTCTGTTCACCCCGCCCCCGGGCGCCCCGGGCGGCATGTTCGAGAAGGTGGAGGGACTACGGGCGCTGGCGCCTCGCCTCGAGCGCATTGTCGTGCTTCCGCTCAATGGGGCCGTCGCCTTCGACGGCGAGGAGATCGTTCCCGAAGCCGCTGCGAACGAACCGCTGGAAGGCGCCGAACTCGTGGCCGAGCCGGATCGCGTCGTCGCGCTGTTGCCTACCGGCGGGACCACGGGCGCGCCCAAGGTGGTTCCGCTCACCAACCGCAACGTGGTGTCCTCCGCGATCGCCTCGATGCTCGCCGGCGATATTGGCCCCGACGATCGCTTCTTGGTGGCTCTGCCGCTGTTCCACGTCGGCGGTTCATTTTGCGCGAGTCTGGCGGGTCTAGGCGCGGGCGCGACTTTGGTCATCCCGACCGCCGGCGGATTTCGCAATCCCGAGGTCGTCGCCAATTTTTGGCGTATCGTCGAGGCGCAACGTCTTACCGTCGGCGGATTGGTCCCGACCGGGCTCGGCGCCGCCGCGGCCGTTCCGACCGCGGGCGCCGACATCTCGCGATTGCGGCAGTTTCAAACCGGCGCGTCGGTCTGTCCGCCAGAGATCGAGCGGCGGTTCCTGAGCGTTTGGCCCGGCGATTGCGTGCGGCAGGTTTATGGTATGACCGAATTCGCCGGCGCGATCACGCAAACGCCATGGGACCGCGAACAGCGCCAAGGCTCGGTCGGCAGTCCGGTCGCGCTCGCGGAAGTCGCGGTCCTCGCCGGCGGCCAGATCCATCGCGGCGCCTCGCCCAGCGGAGAAATCCTCGCCCGCGGACCGCAGATGTTCAACGGCTATTTCGATCCGAAGCAGATCGGCGCCAGTTTTCATGGCGGCTGGCTGCGCAGCGGCGACCTCGGCCGGATCGGCGAGGACGGCGAGGTCTATGTCACCGGGCGCGCGAAGGATCTGATCATTCGCGGCGGCCACAATATCGATCCCGCCGCGATCGAGGACCTGGCGCTCGGCTATCCCGGCGTCGGGCTGGCGGCGGCGGTCGGGCGGCCCGATGCTTATGCCGGCGAGACGCCGATCCTGTTTGTCACGCCGACGCGGGGCGCCGCGATCGACAGCGCCGCGCTGGCCGAATTCGTCCGGGCGGGGGTCGCCGAGCCGCCGGCGCGGCCGCGATCGATCGTCGTCCTCGAGGAAATGCCGGTGACGCCGGTCGGCAAGATATTCAAGCCCCGCCTGCGCGAGATCGCCGCGGAGGAGGCAGCGCGAGAACTGCTGGCCGCGGCGCTGCCCGAGGTTCCGTTCGAGGTCGAGGCTTCGCACACGGAGCGCGGCCTCGTGCTGAGGGCGTCGGTTCCCGCGCACGCCCTGGATGCAGCCCGCACGGAGCTGGGGAGATTGCCGGTGGGGTTTGAGGTCGTGATGTCCGATTGAGCCCTCGTTATTGCGGGGAGTTTCGCTGCGCTAACGAGAAACAAACACCTTAGCTGCTCATTTCCATGTCGTTTTCCGTCATGGCGTGGCTTGTCCCGGCCATCCACGTGGTTCGGCTCGCACGGAGTCCAAATGCTTAGCCGATCGGGCGCCGACTATATCTGAAACAGCAATGCGGTTGGATGACGTAGATGGCCGGGACAAGCCCTGGGACAAGCCCGGCCATGACGGTGGGGGCGGCAGATGTCGCCTCACCCGTTTCATCGATCAGGGTCGGCCGAAGGCCCGTGCGGAAATCGCCATAACGGCAGAGATTATTGGACGTTGGTTTCGGCGAGTTTCGCGTACCGTTCGAGCAGGCCGGGCCAGCCGCCGTCGACATCCCTCCGCACGGAAGCGCCGGCTTCCG
>DASXYQ010000381.1:0-29579 GCA_036502445.1 Roseiarcus sp.
ACCGACGCTCGTCTGCACATGATCGAGGCGGAAGGCTCCATTCCGTCGTAAGGCAAGGTATCCATTTGCGGCAGCACCATCACGCCGCAAACCGGATCGAAAGCGTAGAGGATCGCCCCCAGTTGCTCGGCGCGGCGATCGTCCTCTGAAATGAATACGAGGCCCCGGCCCTGCTCGTGTTTCCATCGGGCGAGCAGGAAGAGCGCGATGGCTCCGAGAGGGGAACTCGACGCGATTTTGTCGGACGCCGGGTCGCGGCGCCGCGCCGGAGCCGATTCATCGCAATTCGGGGCGCGACCGAAAGAGTTTTTCGGCCGGCGGTCCGTGACACCCGCTTCGGATCGATTGGACATCAGCAAAGGCTCGTTGATCAGCCGACAGATTGGACGTGGATTTGATTGGCCGCTTCGGGGGTAGGCTTCGCTCTCAGCCATGACCTCATCAATCAGCCGCGGATTCATCGAGATCCAGCCCCCGTCTCCCCGCGACACGACGGAGCCGGCGACCGGCTCCCCGTCGCAGGCCCATTCACGGGACTGTCGTTGAGCACCGCTCTCGAAACTCGATTTTGCCGGTTTCGTTCCGAGCGCTGCTCGTCGCGCTCGCCCTACGACCGTGGCCATGCGCACAGTCGCCCTTTACTGACGGCTGACGTTTGCGTCATACCGGCGATCAGGCTCGGATCAGTGCGTCGGGCCGCTGAGACGCCGGCCCGACAGAAGCCCGCGGCCTATTTGCTGACCTGCGCCGGCGGCAGGGGAACCGGCATGAGCGGTAGGATCAGAACCGAAGGATGCGCCTCGTCATGATAGATCGTCTGATCGGCCGGC
Organism: Roseiarcus sp.; assembly: GCA_036502445.1. Classification (GTDB taxonomy): domain Bacteria; phylum Pseudomonadota; class Alphaproteobacteria; order Rhizobiales; family Beijerinckiaceae; genus Roseiarcus. The sequence goes on from DASXYQ010000381.1 coordinate 831, forward strand.
AACAACTCCTGATCCTTTCCGAAGTCGTGCCCCGTGTTAGGGTTGCGATCGTAATGTGGGTAGTTGCTACTGGAGACTTCCAGTCGGATTTGATGTCCGGCCAGGAACAGATTGCTCGTCGGCCAGATTTCGATTGAATATTTATATATCTTATCTTTCTCGAGCAGAGTCGGGTGTTCCAGGGAGTCGCGAAAGCGGGCGCGGATGACGCCATTGTTCAGGTTGAACACCCTTCCGTCGGGATAGACGTCGACCAGCTTGGCGGTCCAATCGGTATCCTGCGCCGTCGTCGAGGCGAATAGAGTCAGGGAAATCGGCCCAGTTACTTCGACGGGCTTCTCCAGCGGCAACGTGCTGTAGACCAGCACGTCGGCACGCTTTTCGACATCGGCCTGATCGGCCGGGCCGACCGGCGCCAGGTCGGCGAAGCAGCATGAATGGCCGCCGCGGCTAGGGGCCGGGTTGGCCGGGTCATACCGGAAATGATCGCTGAGTTCGCTCTGTGGCGCGACAGTGCTCAAGGCGCCGTTGCCGTTGACCGAATTGGCGATGCCGTAGCTATGTAGGAAGTATTTGGTGAAATTCGTCCCTGGGATCGGCCAGTCGTCGGCATTTCGCCAAGCATTCGCTCCCATCACGAAGACTCGGACGGCGGGGTCGTGCTCGGAACCGTTTGCGTAGCCCTTGAGCCAATGATCGAACCAGCGAATCTGCATCGCGTCGGTGCGGTTGTCGGCCTCGGGCCCGAAATCCAGGTCGCCGAGCTTCCTTGTCCATGGGATGTGAATATAGGGTCGGACAACCAACTGCTGCCCGGCACGGGCCGTCGGCGATCCGCCTTCCTTGCGCATGCGGACGAAGTTCTCGATGGCGCCGTTGAGGAACACGTCGTACCAACCGGTCAGGTTGAGCGCGGGAACCTGGACGTCGGAGTAGCGGCGCCGGATGCTCCACTGCTGCCAGTAGTCGTCGTCGGTGGGGTGGCGCACCCAGTCGTAGAAATAGCTGGCGAGCGCCGGCCGGTCCGGCGCCAACGCGGGATACCTATCGATCGGCAGGAAGTTGTAAGTAGATTGAATATGCGCCTTGGCGTTCGTCAGCGTGTCGAGCAGGGCTTCGTCTCCGAGGCGCGTTGCCGTCACCGGCGCGAGGTCGCTCACCGGCCAGGACTCGTTGAAAGCGAGCGAAAATGCGCCGCCTTCATAAGCCCAGCCATCGTAGTAGTCCGCCGAGGTCATCGCTGGCGCGATCGCCACGAGGTGCGGCGGCTTCTGCGTCGCCGCGAGCCATTGCGTAGCCCCGACATAGGAGAACCCGTACATGCCGACTTTGCCGTTCGACCCCGGAAGGCCCGCGGCCCATTCCACGGTATCGTAGCCGTCGGTCATCTCATGCCGGAAGGGGTAGAACTCCCCTGTCGATGCATAGGTCCCGCGAACGTCCTGGATGACCACGATGTAGCACTGCGAGGCATAGTAGGAGGGCGATCCATACACGTAAGTCTGTGCCGACGTCTTGTTGTAAGGCAGCCGCATCAAGATGACCGGATAGGAACCATCCTGACTTGGACGATATACATCTGACAGCAGCACAGTACCGTCGCGCATCGTCGCAGGCACGTTGGCCTGCTTGACCACTCCACACGGACCATCGGCCGCCTGATTGGGTGCAGCAGCGTAGGCCGAACTCGCGGCGGCAATACCTGCAAGTAGCCCGAAGCTTCCTAGAATTTTAGATCGGAGTCCGGATGTTGTTTCCGACCTCATGGCATTTCCTCTCGCATGCTTTTGTTTGATTCACACCGCAAGCACGCCTTTACGCTTAATTATATGACAAAAACGTCTGCGTGCGGGCGCTAAATTATTGTCCGGCTAGGCTGGTGTCAACTCGTCTGTGCCGCTGTTCACCGTTCCTACCGATCGTCCGCCGCTTTCGCCTGCCAGTGGACACGCGCTCATTGGCGTCGAGAATCTGCATCCGCTCGGCGCCCATTCGAGCCCCTCGACAAGCTCGATTGCCACGCTTCGCGCATTACCCAGCGGGGACGAGTACCGACACAGGTAATATCGAGAACAAATTTCTCGCCACGAGCATGCCGTCACGCAGGGCGGCCGCACGTCCGCTGAAGAGGTCGACCCAAGTCTTGTCACGCAGTTCCGGCGGGAGCTCGATCATGGCATCGGCGAGGTCCTCCCCGCTGTCGTGCCCGGGGTAGAGCAAAACGGCGGCGATGATCGCGTCCTGCCCAACCGATCTCGCAAAGGCGCAAATCCGATCCGACGCGCCGTTCGAGGCCCCGAGTTCGTCGTAGGAGCCATCACGAAATAGGCCCGGTTTGAGCTCGCGAAGCTTCAGCAGTTGAGACGTCAGCATCAGTTTTATGCGGCCATCGCGCCAATTCAAGATCAGATCGTCCAGCAACTCTACCGAGGGCTCGCGGCGTCGAATCTCGCGAAGAAGACGCTTGCGCTGCTCGTAGTCCACGGGTCGCCGATTGTCTGGGTCGACAAAATTGAAGTCCCATAGTTCCGCCCCCTGGTAGAAATCGGGAACCCCGGGTAACGTGAGTTTCAAAACGGTCTGGATCAGACTATTGCGCATCCCGGCCGTCGCGATTTTGTTCAGGAACGTTCCGAACGATTCGAGAAACGTGTTTTTCCGCGATATGTCGAGGGCGGCGCGAATGAAGCCGATGACGGCGTCTTCGTACGCCATGTTCGGCGCCCCCCAGGTCGTATGAGTTTTGGCTTCGCGCATCGCCTTCGTCATCGCCGCCTCGAGCCTTCCTCGAAACACAGCGAGCCGCTCCGGATCCGGGTTTTCGGCGGAGAGTTCCGGCGGCCAGGCTCCCAGCAGGAATTGATAGAAGGCGTATTCATCGTTTCGGTCGGGCGGACCCTCGTGCCCCGACCCGGCGCCGCCGGCCCGCAAAACGCGATTCCAGACTACCACATTTTGTGCCCATTCCTCGGCCGCCTCCGACAGCACAGCCAGGCGAGCGCGTGTGTCTTCACCGCGCTTGGTGTCATGCGTGGATGTGCTCAGCATTGCGTGAGGGAAACGTTGAGCCCGTTTCCGATTGGCGCGGTGGAACGCGGACGCGGTGACATGAAATTCGGACGGGTGGCCGCCGACTTCGTTCAGCGCGAGCAGGCGAGCGTAGCGGAAAAACGCTGTGTCCTCGGTCCCTTTCGCCATCACGGGTCCCGTATATCGCTGAAGCCGCATCGCCACGCGGATCACCGATGTGCGGCTGAAGCCGCTCTTCGGCTTCGAGATGATGTCGCAGGTGAGCAGCGCGTGAAGAAAATCAAACACGCTACCGTCGATCGCGGTGGCATGCCGTCGCGCCTTACCGACCGCCCAATCGATTTCGCGCCGGTCGGCGATCGTGGGCGCGGCGGACTCGTCGATATAAGTTCGATAAACCGGAAAGACCGCGATGATCTCCTTCAACGCGCGATGGAGAAGGTTCTGCGTGAAATCCGCCGTGCGCGGGTTCGATCGCGCGACGCCGGCTACATCGCGGGCGAGCGAATTCAGTTCGCTGGCGAGCTCGTTTTCCATGATTCGCAACTTGCAGGCGCGTACGACGTCTTCGAACGAATCCCGGCGGCCCGTGAATTCGGAATAGAGACGCGTCAGCCGTTCTTCTCCCGCCGGATCGATCAAGAGCCCGGTTATTGAACTCGCCACCTCGTAACCGGTCGCGCCGTCGATCTCCCAATCGTCGCGAAGCTCCTCGTGGCTCGCGAGAATTTTCTCGACGACGAGATAGAACGGCCGCGGCGCCCGCCCTCTGAGCCGCAAGCAGTATTGCTTGGGATCGTGCAGGCCGTCGATATGATCGATCCGCAATCCATCGAGAACGCCCGCCTCCAACAAGCTGAATATGAGGCTGTGGGCGTAGTCGAAGAGTTCCGGGACCTCCATCCGAATGCGCGCGAGCTCGTTGACGTCGAAGAAGCGCGCATAGTTGATGTCGTCGCTCGCGACGCGAAAATGTGCGACCCGCCAATGCTGAACGCGAATCAACGCATCGAGCTCTCGCCAGCTTCGTGGATCGTCGGGGACGACGGTGAATCGATCGAGCCCTCGCGCGATCGCGGCGGCCACGTTGGGATCGGCGGCAACTGCCTCGGCCAGCTTTTCCTGAAGATCCTTGCCGCGGTTGGCGATGAGACGATCTCGAACATCGAGATGGGAGAAAGCGTCGCCGAGCACCTCCAGAGTGGGGTGTCCGTCGCCAAGAACGAGGTCGTAACTCAGCGGACAGATCGGCAATTTGTGATTATCGTAGGCCCAGACGGCGAAAGCACCGGCCTCTGCTTCGAATTTCAGCTTCAACGCCCCCGAGCTCAAGGCCGCCCCGTATTGCTCGCCCAAGACCGGGACAAGCAACTTGCCCGCGAGGTAACGTCGGTCGGGTTCCCAGTCGATGTCGAACCAGCCGGCGAACGCGGAATGAGGTCCCCATTCGAGGACGTCCAGCCAGCGCGGATTGTCGGCGCCGCATACGCCCATGTGGTTGGGGACGAAATCTAGTATTTGCCGTAGGCCCTGCCGCTCGAACGCGGCGACCATCCGATTGAAACTCGCGCTATCGCCGAGGTCCGGATTGAGTTCAGTGTGGCTGATGATGTCGTAACCGTGGGCGCTGCCGGGCCGCGCTCTCAAATAGGGCGAGCAATAGACATGGCTGACGCCGAGGTCCGCTAGGTAAGGCGCCAACCCGGCGGCTTGATCGAAGCCGAAATCGCGATTGAACTGCAACCGGTACGTGGCGCGCGGGATGGGCTTCGCGCCGCCCTTCCCCTTCACAGGATCGCGATCAGCGGTCATCTTCGTTATCCATCAGAACCCAGATGTCCGACCGCCAACGCGCGGCAAATAGAGGAGAAATCAGGGAACGATGGTGCCCGTTTCCGGTTCCTGCAGCCGGTATAGAATATTTTCAGTTGCGTGCCGTGCGTCTCCCAATGCGCCGCGCGCCTCAGATCGGGCTCGGGGATCGTCGTCCAATAGCCCGTCCTCGGAACAAAGAAGAACAAAAGACCCCGCAGGCATTGCCGGCGGGGCCTTGCGAGACGCGCGCCGCTCACGGACCTATGCGCGGTTCCCGTTGCGCGCACGATGCGCCGGTTGGCTTGCTCGAGGCTTGCCCCAGGCTTGAATTGTCACGGCTTGGCGCGCGCGCCGAGTGTGAATTGGCGCGATCTGTCGACCGTGCACCGACTGCAGGCCGCCGCGGACCACTTCGGCGCCATATCTATTCGGTGACTGGCGAGGCCGATTTTGTGCTTGTGGTCAGCGCGACGGCGCATCGCGCCGAACATGAGTTCGACGAACTCGACGCGATTGCTGATCGACATGGCGATACGATCGCCGCTCGAGTTCCGCGTAGGTTGTCTCGCTCAGCGGATCACGCGAAAGGTCGATGAGCGCGACCTTGTCGGGAAACCGCGCCGCCGAGGCGCTGCACCAGTAGCCGAGGTTGCCTGCTCGGGGATCGGGACCGCATCCTTGTTCGTCCTCTCAGAGGTCTGCTTGTCAGGGTTGGGTGAGCACGACCTCGCCGTTCGGCGTCGAGAGCTCGACGACGAAGCCGGGAAAAGCCGACCGCTTCACCGCGACGGGAATGCCGAGCGCAGCATATAGGCGCGCCAGCGCCTCGGCCCCGGGATGCGTCACGACGAAAGACTTCAGGCTGCAACCGCCTGGCAGGCTGGTCGAGGGGTGCGGCGTCCTTCCCCAGTCGATCACGAAGGGGATCGCTTCGCCGAAGCGCGCGTCCTCGAGATCGAGGATCGTCCAGTCGAGGCGTGCGCCGGTCGGCGTGTTGCGATGCATGGCGACGGGACCGTTCACTGCGAGCCCTTCGCGGAGCGCGGCTTCACGCAACGTGGCGAGGTCGTCGGAGGCCACGGCGAAGGTCATCAGGCCCGGGCGCGTCTGCGCGGCGATGCGGCCGCCGCGATTGCCGGCGAGATCCTGCGCCGGGTCGGGCGCGATGATCTCGAAATAGACGCCGGAATCGAGCGCGATGAGACAGTTGCGCGTGCCGAGGCCGGGATGGACTCCGCCGCGCGCCGGCGTGACCCCGGTGAGCCGCTCGATCGTCTTCGCGCCGTCGTCGAGGTCGGGCGCGGCCCAGAGGAGATGGTCGAGTCGGATCATGGTTTCGCTCTCCTGGTCTCGGGCGCGCGGGTCATGGGGCCGATCAGCCACGGAGCCGTCTCGCTCCGCTCGACCCCTCATCCGTCCGCGCTTCGTGTCTCCAACTTCCCCCACGAGGAGTTCCGGCCGACCCGTCAATACACGACCACCGACCGGATCGACTTGCCCTCGTGCATCAGGTCGAAGGCGTCGTTGATGCGTTCGAGCGGCATCTTGTGGGTGATGAGATCGTCGATGTCGATCTTGCCCTCCATGTACCAGTCTACGATCTTCGGCACGTCGGTGCGCCCACGCGCGCCGCCGAACGCCGAACCCTTCCAGACGCGGCCGGTCACGAGCTGGAACGGGCGGGTGGATATTTCCGCGCCCGACGGCGCGACGCCGATGATGATCGATTCGCCCCAGCCGCGATGGCAGCATTCCAGCGCCTGCCGCATCGTGGCGGTGGAACCGATGCACTCGAATGAAAAATCCGCGCCGCCTCCGGTGAGATCGACGATCGCCTGCACGACCTTGTCGCGGCCCACCTCGTCGGGATTGACGAAATGCGTCATCCCGAATTTCTTGGCGATTTCGACCTTCGACGGATTGAGGTCGACGCCGACGATCTTGTCGGCTCCGACCATCCGCGCGCCCTGAATCACGTTGAGGCCGATGCCGCCGAGCCCGAACACCACGACATTGGCGCCCGGCCAGACCTTCGCGCTCCAGACGACAGCGCCGATCCCGGTGGTGACGCCGCAGCCGATGTAGCAGATCTTGTCAAAGGGGGCGTCCTCGCGCACCTTGGCGATCGCGATCTCGGGCAGCACGGTGAAATTCGAAAACGTCGAGCAGCCCATGTAATGGAACAACTCGCCGCCCTCGCAGGAGAAGCGCGAGGTCTGGTCCGGCATCAGGCCCTGGCCCTGCGTCGCGCGGATCGCGGTGCAGAGGTTGGAGCGCCGGGAGAGGCAGGTTTTGCATTGCCGGCATTCGGGCGTGTAGAGCGGAATGACGTGGTCGCCCACTTTCACCGAGGTCACGCCGGCGCCGATCTCGCGGACGATCCCGGCGCCCTCGTGGCCGAGGATGGCGGGGAACTTGCCCTCGGAGTCGAGACCCGAAAGCGTATAGGCGTCGGTGTGGCAGACGCCCGTCGCCATGACCTCGACGAGCGCTTCGCCGGCCTTGGGGCCGCTGATTTCGATGGTTTCGATGCTGAGCTTCTTATTGGCTTCCCAAGCGACGGCGGCGCGAGATTGCATGGCGGGTTCCCCGAGGCTGCGACCGCGCCGATCGCGCGGGCCGGCAGGCTCTAACGTCCCGCCGGGGTTCTGTCGAGAACGACGCCGTCGCGGGCTCGCTGGCGGACCACGCGCTCACGCCATCAACCATTCGTGCGCGGGATCGTTGTGGAAGCGCCAGGTGCGCTTCGGGCCGGCCATCACGTTGAGATAATAGAGGTCGTAGCCGTGCGCGGCGCCGACGGGGTGATAGCCGCGCGGCACCAGCACCACGTCGCGGTCGCCGACCGCTATCGTCTCGTCGAGGTCGCGGTCGTCGGTGTAGACCCGCTGCAGCGCGAAGCCCTGCGGCGGCGAAAAGCGGTGATAGTAGGTCTCCTCGAGCAGCGATTCCCGGGGGAGGTCGTCGCGGTCGTGTTTGTGCGGGGGATAGCTCGACCAATGTCCGCTCGGGGTGATCACCTCCACCACGAGCAGGCTCTCGGCCGCCGCGGTCTCCGACAGGATGTTGCGGACATGGCGGGTGTTGGTTCCTTTGCCGCGCGTCAGCGTTTCGACATCGCCCGGCGGAATGACGCGCGCCGGCAACTTGCCTGTGGCCGGCGCGGAACAGATCGCGATCTCGCAATCCTCCTCCGCCGCGACCGAGACTTCGTTCTGCGGAGGTATGTAGACCGACCAGGGCAGGCCCGAGAACACGTCGTTCCGCTCGCCGATCGGGCCGGAGTCGAATTCACCCGCCGTAACTCGCGCTTTGCCCGAGAGCACGACGATGCAGATCTCTCGCTCGCCCGTCCTCAGCGAAGTGCGGGCGCCTTCTTCGATCGCGCGGGATTCGAAGCCGACATAGGTCCACCCCGCGCTCTCGGGCGTGATTCTGTGCCTGACGCCGTCGGCGGAGCGGCTGGGATGAACGAGCAGCTTGGAGGACATGGGCGGGTTCCTTTTAATCCCTTTTCCCCTTGCGGGAGAAGGCGGCGAGCGAAGCGAGCCGGATGAGGGGTCGGCGCCGAAAGAGGCGCGAAAGCCAAGGCGGACGCTACCAAGCCGAACCAACCCCTCATCCGGCCCCATAAGGCGTTCGAAGAACGCCCGTCTTTCGACGGGCTATGGAGCCACCTTCCCCCGCAAGGGGGGAAGGGTAGGGGAAGGGATTGGCGTCACGCCAGCCCGCTCTCACGGAACGCCGCGTGCAAATGCGCGACGCCCTTCTTGGCATAGGGGAGCGCGGGGGCCTTTTTCGGATCCTGCTCGGCCTCCAATATGACCCAGCCGGAATAGCCCTTCAATTCCCGGAAGACTTTGACGAAGTCGACCATGCCGTCGCCCGGCACGGTATAGACGCCCAATTCCCGGCCCTTGCCGAGAATGGAGTCGAGGAAGCTCCAGTCGCCGGCGTTCGCCTCGTCCATCTTGGCCTTGCGCACGTCTTTGCAATGGACGTGGCCTACGCGGTCGCGATAACGGCGCGCGAGCGCGGCGGGGTCGGAACCGCCCCAGGTCGCGTGCCCCGTGTCGAGCAGCAGATTCACTGGCGCCTTCGTGTTTTCCATGAACGCGTCGATGTCGGCCCCGGACTGGACGATCGTGCCCATGTGGTGGTGATAGCAGAGTTTCAGCCCCACATCCGCGACGCGGCTCGCGAATTCCGTCATCTTGGCCCCAAAACCTGCCCAGTCGGCCTGGGCCAGTCGGGGGCGCTTGGACAGTGGCGCCGCGCGGTTGCCGTGGATAGTGTTCGAGGTCTCCGCCGCGATGAGGATGTCGGCCCCGGCGCCCTTGGTCATCGCGATATGGGCCTGGGCGGCTTCAAATTCCTCGCGCGCAGATCGCAGCAAGAGTTCGGTCGAATACCAGCCGCCGACGAAGACCAGGCCGAACTCGGTGAGCTTGCCTTTGAGCGCCGCGCCGTCGTTCGGCATCTTGTTGCCCTTTTCCATGCCTTCGAAGCCGGCCTCCCTGGCTTCCGCGAGGCACGTCTCCAGTGGCGTCTCGCCGCCGATTTCCTGTAAGTCGTCGTTGGACCAGCCGATCGGGTTGGCGCCGAGCCGAATCGTCATGGCTTCAATCTCCCACACGCTGGGACGCCAGCGCTTCCTCGTATTTGTGTCGCGCTTGATTGACCTCGGGCCTCGTCGAGGTCGCGGGCACCGCGACGTTCCACCAGGCGCCGCCGGCGTCCGTGGTATTTATAGGATCGGTGTCGAGGACGATGGCCTGGGTCGTCGTCGCCGCCCGCGCCGCCTCGAGCGCGGATTCCAGTTCGGCGATCGAGGCCGCCTTGACCGCCTGCGCGCCGAGCGAACGCGCGTGCGCGACGAAATCGACTTCGGGAAGAACCTCGTGCCGCGCGTCGCGCAGCAGATTGTTGAAGGACTCGCCGCCCGTGGCGCGCTGCAGCCGGTTGATGCAGGCGAAGCCCCTGTTGTCGAACACGACGATGATGAGTTTCAGCCCCAGCATCACCGAGGTCGCGATTTCCGAATTCATCATCAGATACGAGCCGTCGCCAACGACCACGATCACCTCGCGGTCCGGATGCGCGAGCTTCACGCCGAGGCCGCCGGCGATCTCATAGCCCATGCAGGAATAGCCGTACTCCATGTGATAGCCGAGCGGCGCACGCGCCTGCCACAATTTCTGCAAGTCTCCGGGCAGGCCTCCCGCAGCGCAAACCACGATATCGTCAGGCCTTCCGACGCGCATCAGCGCGCCCAGCACCTGCGCGTCGGTGGGAGTCGCGGCGTTGGTCGGCGCGAGATAGCGCGCCGCGATCGCGAGCCATTCGCGCTTCGCCTTCGCCGCGAATTCGGCCCAGGCCGCCGGCGCGCGCCAATCGCCGAGCGCGGCGTCCAGCGCGACGAGCCCGGCGCGCGCATCGGCGACCAACGGCAGCGCCCGATGCTTGGCCGCGTCGAACGGCTGCGTATTGAGGCCGATGAAGCGGCGGTTCGGATTTTTGAACAGCGCCCAGGAGCCGCTCGTGAAGTCACTGAACCGCGTCCCAACCGCCAGCACGACGTCGGCCTCTGCGGCGAGACGGTTGGCCGCGTCGGTCCCACTGACGCCGATGCCGCCGACGTGCAGAGGATGGTCGGCCGGCGTTGCCGACTTGCCGGCCTGGGTTTCCGAGATCGGAATGCCGCGCTTCTCACAGAAGGCGAGCAACTCGATCTCGGCCGCGGAATAGAGCACGCCGCCGCCGCAGACGACGAGCGGCTTCTTGGCGGCTTTCAAAGTCGCGACGGCGTCGGCGAGTTCGCGCGCATCGGGCGGCGGACGGCGCGGATGGTGGACGCGCTCGGCGAAGAAGGACTCGGGGTAGTCGTACGCCTCGGCTTGGACGTCCTGGCAGAAGGCGAGCGTCACGGGTCCGCATTCAGCAGGGTCGGTCAACACCGCGACCGCTCGGGTCAGCGCGGGAATGATCTGCTCCGGACGCGTGATGCGGTCGAAATAGCGCGAAACGGGCCGGAAGCAATCGTTGGCGCTGACCGTGCCGTCGCCGAAGCTCTCGACCTGCTGCAATACGGGATCCGGAATGCGATTGGCGAAGACGTCGCCCGGCAGCAGCAGCACGGGCAGTCGATTGACGTGTGCGACGGCGGCCGCCGTCACCATGTTGGTCGCGCCGGGTCCGATCGAACTCGTGCAGGCCATCATTCTACGGCGCCGGGACGCCTTCGCGAAGGCGATCGCCGAAAGCGCCATCGCCTGCTCGTTGTGCGAGCGATAGGTCGGCAGGACTTCGCGCGCGGCGTACAAGGCTTCGCCCATCGCCGCGACATTGCCGTGTCCGAAAATCGCGAATACGCCCGCGAACAGCGGAACCTTCCGGCCGTCGATTTCGGTCGCTTGCGCCGCGAGGAAACGAACGGTCGCCTGCGCGGCGGTGAGTTGGACGGTCTTCATGGGCTTCCTCTCTTTGGTGTACCCTTCGCCCGCTATTTGCGGAAGAAGGTGGCCCGATGGGCCGGATGAGGGCCTTCGCGGCGCGGCACGGCGCTCACCCCAACCCTCTCCCGCCAAGAGCGGGAGAGGGAGCCGCGCCGCTGGCGTCCCGCCAGAGCGCGCACAGCCGAGCGAAAGAGTGGGCCATCTGGCGCACCGCCTCGGCGTCGTCGATACGGCCTGCGAACCAGGCCAACGCCGGCTCGACGAATATCGTGCGGCCGACGGCAAAACCTCGGACGAAGGGGCGGCCGCGGGCGATTTTGAACGCGCTCGCGAGATCGTCTTCCGGCGCTTCGAGGCCTAGCACCATGACCCCCCGACAAAGCGGGTCGCCAGCCTCGATCGCAGCGCCGATCCGCTCCCACGCGGCGCCAGTCGCCTGCCCCTCGAGCTTCCACCAGTCGGGCTTGATGCCGATCCCATAGAGGCGCGCAATGACGCGGGCGACCGTGTCGTCATCGACGGGGCCATTCTTGCTGGCGATGATTTCGATCAGCAATTCGCGCCCGATGGTGCGCGCCGCGTCGTAAAGGCGGGAGAGTTCGCGCTCCTGCCGCGCCTTCAATTCCTCCGGATCATCGGGATGATAGAAGCAGAGGCATTTGATCGTATGACCGATCGGCCATTCGATCAGCTTCGCGCCCAGCGAACCGCCGAACTCGAAATCGAGCGGTCGGGAACCGGGCTCCTCGACCGGGCGCCCGATCCAAAAATTATGATCGGCGGCGCGAAACAGCGCCTCGCGACCGTATTTGCCGTCCAGCAGCATGCCATATCCGGGGCGCCCGGCGGCGACCTTGGCCGCCGCCTCGACCGCAAGCCGCTTGAATACGCCGATCCGCTCGCGCGACGCGCCGGCTTCGTCGGCGATTTTTTCCAATTGCGCGCGATGATCGATCGCGAGCGCCATGATTGTCGCGGGCTGAGCGCGGCGGGTCGTCGCCCAATGGATATGGTTCAAGTCTTCGTCGCGCCGCAACGCGCGATGCGGCGAACCTCGGTCGAGAAAGCGCCGCAGCTCCAGCCATGTCGGATATTCCGCCGAACACAGCAGCCGCGAAACGGCAAAAGCGCCGCCCGCGTTGGCGTAGGCGCAGCAGGTCGCTGTCGTCTCGTCGCGCAGCCAGCCGCGCAGGAATCCCGACATGAAGGCGTCGCCGGCGCCCAGCACATTGTAGACTTCGACGGGAAAGCCGGGTCCTTTGACGCCTTTTTCGATCGAATCGGGGATTTCGCCGGGAAAGACGACGCATCCCATCGGCCCGCGCTTCATGACGATCGTCGCCGCGCTGCGCGCGCGCACCGATCTCAGGGCCGCCAACGGCTCGTCGACGCCGCCGGCGATCATGATCTCCTCCTCCGTCCCCACGATGAGGTCGCAAGCGGACAGAATGCCTTGCAGGTGCGCGGAAACCTGATCCGACTTGATATAGCGCTCTTCGCCGGCGCCATGGCCGGCCAGGCCCCAGAGATTTGGGCGATAATCGATGTCGAAAGCGACCCTGCGGCCGTGCTTCTTCGCATAGGCTATGGCCAGCTTCTGCGCCGCGGCGTTGCCGGGGCGCGCGAAATGCGTGCCGGTGACGACGATCGCCTTGGCGCGCGCCACGAAAGCTTCGTCGATGTCGCTTTCATCGAGCGCGCTGTCGGCGCAATTGTCGCGATAGAAGATCAGCGGGAACGTCTTGTCGTCGCGAATCCCGAGCACAACCAGGGACGTCAATCGGGACGGGTCGGTCCGCACGCCAGTGACGTCGACGCCCTCGCGCGCGCATTGCTCGCGGATGAAGCGGCCCATGTGCTCGTCACCGACGCGCGTGATCAGACCGCTCTTCAGGCCGAGCCGCGCCGTGCCGATCGCGATATTGGTCGGGCAGCCGCCCACCGCCTTGGAGAAGCTCGCCATGTCCTCCAGGCGCCCGCCCACCTGCGCGCCATAAAGGTCCACCGAGGACCGGCCGATGGTTATGACGTCGAGCGTCTCATCTCCCGCTTGCGAGGGAAGGTGGCGCGAAGCGCCGGATGAGGGTCTTTCCTCGAAACGTTCTACCATCGGCTGCCCTCGCCCCAACCCTCTCCCGCGGGAGCGGGAGAGGGGGCCTCGCTTCTCACGGCTCCAAGGGCGGATCGCCCGTCCCGACGACGTTCTGATCGAAGTCGATGTTCGAACCCGTCATCAGGCCCGATTCGCTCGATGCGAGATAGGCGCAGGCGCGAGCGACTTCTTTCGGATCGATCAGCCGTCCGAACGGGCGCGATTTCACCGCCTCATCCAACCAGCCGTCCTTGGCGCCGTGGTAGGTCTTCATGATGCGGTCTTCGCCCGGCGTCGACATCCAGCCGATGTTCAGGCCGTTGACGCGAATGCGATGCTTCAACAGCGAATGCGCGACATTGCGCGTCAGGGTCGCGAGCGCGCCCTTCGAAGCGCAATAGGCCGTGATGTGCGGCTGCCCGCCATGGGCCGACATCGACTGGATGTTGACGATCGAACCCTCTACCTTTTCGCGCTTCATGACGAGCGCGGCGCCCTGGATGAAGAAGAACGGCGCGCGCACGTTTACGTCGAAAATTTCGTTGAAGCGTTCCTCGGTGGTGTCGAATATATTGCCGCGATCGGTGAGGGCGGCGGCGTTGACGAGCACGTCGATGCGTCCGAAGCGGTGATCCGCGGCGGCGATCACCTTGCGGCATTCCGCGACCTTCGCCAGGTCCGCCGTGACGAAATGGGTTGGACATCCCGTTGCCGATATTTCTTCGGCGACCCTTTCGCCATTGGCCGCGTTGCGGCCGCAGATCACCAAGCCTGCCGCGCCGCGCTCGGCGAACAGCCTCGCTATCGCTTCGCCGAGGCCCTGCGAACCGCCGGTCACGACGGCGACCTTGCGATTCAGATTCGCCGGGCCTTCGTAGGGCGCGCGCAAGCTTGCCGCTGTCTTCGCCATGGGTTTCCTCCTGAACCGCCGCGCAGGCGGGCGTCTTGAAGCAGCGTGCGAGCGAGCCGCGCCCTTCGGCCACAATGAAACAAAAATTCTATTCACAAGTCAATATGGAATGTGTATTCTTTTTTTAAGGTCGCTCATGCGACGCAAACGTTGATTGGGGCTCGCGAAGCCCGAGGGAGGAAAGCATGAGATTTGGCATCATCGGCGCGGGGCGCATCGGCAAGATTCATGCGGGCAACGTCGCCGCGCGCAAGGATTGCGCTGTTGCGTTCGTCGCCGACGCCGACGCGGGCGCCGCGACCAGCCTCGCGCAATCGACCGGCGCCCGAGTGGGGACGATCGAGGAGATTTTCGCCGCCGCCGAAGTCGACGCGGTTGCGATCTGCTCGCCGACCGACACGCATGCCGATCTGATCGAACGCGCCGCGCGGGCCGGGAAGGCGATCTTTTGCGAGAAGCCGATCGACCTCGACGCCGAGCGCGTCCGCAGGTGCCTCGATGTCGTCGAGGCGGCCGGCGCCACGCTGATGGTGGGGTTCAATCGCCGGTTCGACCATAATTTCGCATCGCTCAGGACTCGGATCTTGGCCGGTCTGATTGGCGAGCTCGAGATGGTTTCGATCACCTCGAGGGACCCCGGCCCGCCGCCCATTTCGTATATAGCGCGCTCGGGCGGCCTGTTTCGCGACATGATGATCCACGATTTCGACATGGCGCGCTTCCTGCTCGGCGAGGAGCCTGTCGCGATCAGCGCGATGGGTTCGGCCCTGGTCGACAAGGCGATCGGCGAGGCGGGCGACATCGACACCGCCGTCGTCATCATGGAAACCAAAACGGGCAAGGTCGCGCAAATCTCAAATTCGCGCCGCGCCGCCTATGGCTACGATCAACGGGTCGAGGCGCATGGCTCGAAGGGCATGATCCGCGCCGACAATATCCGCGAGACGAGCGTCGAGTTCGCGGGCGCGCACGGCTTTGTGAGCGACAAGGCGCTCGATTTCTTCCTCGAGCGCTATGCGACGGCGTATCGCGACGAACTCGCGGCGTTCGTGTCGGCGACAGCCGAAGGCGCGAAGCCGCGCCCCGACGGCGAAGATGGTTTCCAAGCCATTCGGCTCGCCGACGCGGCCTACCTCTCCTGGAAAACGAAAGAGCGCGTCGAGATCGGCTGAGCCCCCTCGGGAGAGGGTTGGGTGACGGTCGTGGGAATTGCGACCACACTCATCCGTCGCCTTTGCGTCGGTTCCGGGAGCCGGGGGAATGATCGCGTAATCGTGTACGACCGCCGAGATGCGAGGGACGTCCTCGGCGGCCCCAGCCCCTCCCCGTAAACACGGGAAGGGGAATTTACCCGGAGATCCCGCGCATGCGCATCTTTTGGCAGAGCTTTCTTGATGAGCAGACGAGCGCGCCCTACCTCTCCCATCTCGCCGCCTATCTCACCCGCATCGCCATGCCTGGCGTGACCGTCGAACTGCATGGGATTTCGCCCGCGGTTCGCGATTTTGGACGGCTCGCCGAGCTGAGTTGCGCGATCCGCGCCATCAGCAACGGCATCGACGCCGAGCGCCACGGCTACGACGCTTTCGTGATCGGGCATTTCCAGGATCCCGGCCTCTACGAGTTGCGTTCCGCATTGAACATTCCGGTCATAGGCGTGGGCGAGGCGACGCTCTTCGCCGCCGCGCAGCTCGGCCGGCGTCTCGGCCTCGTCACCCTCGATCCCGTGTTCGAAGTCTGGCACCTCGAGCAGGCCGAGCGCTACGGGCTCGGCGGACGGGTGACGCAGGTTGCGGGATTGGGCTGCGAGCCCAGCGATTTTAGCGCCGCTTTCGCAGGCGATGCCGAGGCGCGGGCTCGATTGCTCGCCCGCTTCGCGTCCTGCGCCCAGCCGATGGTCGCCGCGGGCGCGGACGTCATCGTGCCCGCCGGCGTCTTGCCCGGCCTGCTCGTCGCTGGCGAGCGCGGCTATCGGATCGGCCATGCGCCGGTGATCAATTGCGCGTCAGCAGCGCTGAAAGCTGCCGAGATGTGGCTCCAGCTCCGCGCCCTCGACGGCGTCGAACCCAGCCGGGGCCCGAGCTTCGCGCTGGCGCCGGAGCGGGCCAAGACTGATTTTCAGGCGATGCTCGCGCCCCTCGTCTCGAATTGAACGGTTTCAATCCAGCGCCGCATCCCCCAAGTCTCGCCCGAGCACCTGCGCGAGCGCATCCACCACCATGCGGTGATCCTCGCGCTGCGGCAGGCCGGAGACGGTGACGGCGCCGACGCAACCCGTTCCCTTGAGCATGATCGGAAAGCTGCCGCCGTGAGCAGCGTAGTCGCGCTCGGGCAGCGCGCCGAGGTCCTGCAGCGTCTTGTCTTCCGCGGCGAGCTTGCGCCCGATTGCGTAGGACGAGCGATGGAAACGCAACACGACGTTGCGCTTGCGGCGCACCCAGTCGAAATTGTCCGGCGCGCCGCCGGGCAGCGCGAACGACAGCAGCCGCAGAGAATGGAGCCGGACGTCGACCACGATCGGCGCCTGCCGCGCCTCGCCCGCCGCCTTCAACGCCAGCCCGACCTCCCAGGCCGTGCGGCTGTCGAAGGCGCCGAATTGCAGCCGCTGTTCTTGTAGCGCGATGCGATGAATGTCTTCGGCGATGTCCAACTATTCCTCCTGCCGGCTTTCAAGCTTGGCTGCGACAGAGGATCGCCCATTGGACGCCGAACTTATCAGTGAAGTTTCCGTACTGATCGCCCCAGAACTGCTTCTTGAACGGCACGGTCACGCGTCCTCCGGTGGACAGAAGCTCGAACAGCCTTTCCGCGTCGCCGACGCTATCGCTCTCGATCAGCAGCGCGCAGCCCTTCATCGGTTCGGAATCGGGACCGTCCGAAGCGTAGAGGCGAAGCCAAGGCCCCTCGAAGAATGAATGCAGGATTTTGCCGCGCCAGGCGCCGCCGTCGCGCCCCTCCATCGGCGTACCCTCGTACCGCCTCAGATCTCGAATGCTCCCGAGTCCGCAGGCCGCGTAGAATTCGAGCGCGGCTTCGCAGTCGCCTTTGAAGTAGAGATAAGGGGTGAATTGCATCGCTTCCTCCGACGATCGGCGCGGGGCTCGATCTTATCGCGAGCGACGATGCAATACACGGCGAATCAGCGCTGAGTCTCCGCGCCTGAGCTCTCCCCCTCGACCTCGTCCGGCGGGTCGATCACTATCCGCCTGCCGGGAAAATCGATCTCCACCGCCACCGTCTTGGTGAACGGCAGCAGCAGCGACTCGCCGCCTCCCTCGGGTCTGATTTCGAGAATGTCGCCCGCGCCGTAGTTGTTCAATGCGACGACCTGGCCGAGCGGCGCGCCGTCGCGACTCACCGCCGCGAGGCCGACGAGGTCGTCGTAGTAGAATTCGTCCTCGTCGGCCGGCGGCAGTTGTTCGCGCCGGGCGAACAGCTCCAGGCCTGTGAGCGCGGCTGCCGCCTCACGACTCGCGACGCCCTCGAGGCGTGCGACGAGCATTTCGTCCTTCAGAAGCCGCACCGATTCGAGCACGAACCGCGCGCCGCGCCCGTCCGTCAGCGGCCCATAGGCGGCGATCGCCTTGGGATCCCGCGTGTAGGACTTGATGCGCACCTCGCCGCGAACGCCCTGCGGCGCGCCGAATACGCCGAGGGCGACGAGGCGAGACGCCCCTTCTCCCGCTCGCGAGAGAAGGGGGCGCGAAGCGCCGGATGCGGGCTGGTTCAGCCGTTGGCGAGCCTCGTCACGCGACATTTGCTGTTCCGAAGCGGGCCCTCATCCGTCGGCTTCGCCGACACCTTCTCCCGCAAGGGCGGGAGAAGGGTGGCCGTCCTACGCCGCTGCCGCGGCGGCGGCCTTCTCGGCCGCAGCCGCGGCGGCGGCTGTGCGCTCCTGCGCCTTCTTCTTCGGCTTGGCCTTGACCGGATTGACGCGCGCGTCGCGCTGCACGATGCCGAGCCCGTCGAGCAGACGCAGCACGCGATCGGTCGGCTGCGCGCCCTTGGCGATCCAGGCCTTGGCTTTCTCGGCGTCGAGCACCACACGATTGGCGTCGTCCTTGGACTTGATGGGGTCGAAGGTGCCGATCTTTTCTACGAAACGGCCGTCGCGCGGCATGCGGGCGTCGGCGACGACGATGCGATAGAACGGGCGCTTCTTGGCGCCGCCTCGCGAGAGACGGATTTTAAGGGACATTGCATTTCCTTCGGGTTGAACTTGGATTGGAGAGGTTGAACGAGAACGGCTATTTCTTCTTTCCGGCGAATGGGTTTAGGCCGCCGAGGCCCGGAAGCCTCGGGCCGGCCCCGCCCAAGCCGGGGAATTGCGGCGGCAGGTTGAAGGCGCCGGGGGGCGGCGCGGCCGGGAGGCCCGGCGGCGCGGTGGGAAACCCCGCGGGCCCGGCCCCACCCATTTGCTTCTGCAAGGCTTCGATCTGTTCCGGCGTCGGTTGCGGCATTCCCCCTCCCATGCCCATCATCTGCCCGAGTTGGCCCATCATGCCGCGCTTGCCCTTCGCGCCGCCCATCGCCTTCATCATGTCGGCCATCTGGCGATGCTGTTTGATCAGGCGATTGACCGCCTCGACGTTGACGCCGGCGCCGGCGGCGATGCGCTTCTTGCGCGACGCCTTGCGGGAATCGTCGGCGAGAATATGCGGATTGCGTCGCTCCTTGGCCGTCATCGAGCCGATGATCGCGCGCTGGCGCTTGATTTGAATCTCGTCGAGACTGGCGGCCGCCAGCTGATCCTTCATCTTGGCCATGCCCGGCAGCATGCTCATGATGCCGCCCATGCCGCCGAGCTTTTCGATCTGTGCGTATTGCTCCGACATGTCATTGAAATCGAAGACGCCCTTCCGCATCTTCTCGGCCATCTTGGCCGCCTGCGCCATGTCGATCGACTCGGCCGCCTTCTCGACCAGACTGACGATGTCGCCCATCCCGAGGATGCGGTCGGCGAGGCGGCGGGGATGGAAATCCTCGAGCGCGTCCATCTTTTCGCCGACGCCGAGCAGCTTGATCGGCTTGCCCGTGACCGCGCGCATCGAGAGCGCCGCGCCGCCGCGCCCATCGCCGTCGACGCGGGTGAGCACGATGCCAGTGACGCCGACGCGTTCGTTGAAGTTCTTGGCGAGATTGACCGCGTCCTGGCCAGTGAGCGAGTCGGCGACCAAAAGAATTTCATGCGGCTTGGCCGCGTCGCGGATTTCGGCCATCTCGGCCATCAGCGGCTCATCGATATGGGTGCGGCCGGCCGTGTCGAGCAGCACTACGTCGTAGCCTTGCAGGCGCGCGACGCTCTCGGCGCGGCGCGCGATCGCTACGGGGTCCTGGCCGGGAACGATCGGCAGGGTCTCGACGCCGACCTGACGCCCTAGCACTGCGAGCTGCTCCTGCGCGGCGGGGCGTTTCACATCGAGCGAGGCCATCAGGACCCTCGCCTTGTTGCGCTCGGTCAGGCGCTTGGCGATCTTGGCGGCGGTCGTGGTCTTGCCCGCGCCCTGCAAGCCCACCAGCATGATCGCCACCGGCGCCGGCGCGTTGAGATCGATGGACTGGCTTTCGCCGCCGAGCGTCTCGATCAGCGAGTCGTGGACGATCTTGACGACCATCTGGCCGGGCTTGATCGACTTGACCACCGCCGCGCCAACCGCCTTGGTCCGCGTGCGATCGATGAAGGAGCGCACGACCTCCAGCGCCACGTCCGCCTCGAGCAGGGCGCGCCGCACCTCCCGCATCGCGGCGTTGACGTCCTCCTCCGAGAGGGCGCCTCGACCGGTCAGCTTGTCCAATATGCCGGAGAGCTTTTCCGAAAGGCTCTCGAACATCGCTTCGCTCCAAAGACTTGATATCAGAGCCGCGCAACGCCGATCGCGCCCGGGGGCGCGACGCGCTGCCGGGCGGGAACCGCCGGCCTCGAAGGGTCGGTCGGCTTATCGACGAGGCGGGGCCTGACGAAGGGCGCGCTTTTAGGCGCGAGGGAAGCAGAAGTCAAACCACGAATCCCCTCGCCGCTCTTGCAGGAGAGGGCTGGGCGACGCTGCGCATCGCCCAGCAAAGCAACGGCGTCATGATCGCGGCCCTTGTTTCGGCACGTGGATATTCGACCTGCTCAATTCGTTCGAGCTTCCACGGCCCGTCTCGCGATCACGCGCCGCGTTCACCCCATCCAGCCACCCTGGCAGCTCCTGCAGCGACCCCAACCGCGCGAACCGTCGCTCCCCATCCGGCGCCTCGGCCTGTTCGTGCGCCCACTCGAACTCATGCGGAATATGCACGGCCCAGGCGCCCGCTTCCAGCGCCGGCAAAATGTCGGAGCGCAGCGAATTGCCCGCCATCACCGCCTCCTCGGGACGGGCGCCGTAACGCGTGAATATTCGCCGATAGGTCTCGGCGTTCTTTTCGCTGACGATTTCGACTCCGGAGAATCTGTCGCCGAGCCCCGAGGCGGCGAGTTTGGATTCCTGATGAAAGAGATCGCCCTTGGTGACCATCACCAAGGCGCCGCGCTGTTCCAACGGACCCAACGCCTCGGCGACGCCGTCGAGAAGGTCAATCGGATGGCGCATCAGGTCGCGGCCTATTTCGAGTATCGCTCTCGTCGTCTCCGCCGTCAGTTCGTCTCCGATGATCTCCAGCGCCGTCTCCAGCATCGAAAGCGTAAAACCCTTCACGCCGTAGCCATAGAGACGGAGATTGCGATTCTCGATCTCGACCAGCCGTTCCTGGGAGCGCAAGGCGTCGGCAAACGGGGCGAGCAAATCGACGAACCGCCGATAGGACGCTTGAAAGTAGCTTTCATGGCCCCAGAGGGTGTCGTCGGCGTCGAGGCAGATCAGGCGGATGGGCAAGCGCGGTCTCGGAACTGGCGGCATTTTGAACTTGATCCTAGCCGATAATGCTCGACGCTTGGTCTCGCGCCGCGGACCGAAAGTTACGAGCTACAGGTACCGAATCGTAACCTGATGCCGCAACGCTGACACTGGCGAGGGGCCTGGTCTGATTCTCCCCGATTGGCAGGCCGTGATCGAGCGCGACTGTCATCCCTGGGATCGCGATCACGTGACGCGGCGCCCACGATCGCGCGTCGTGCGGCTCTCCGCCTCGCCTCACCCGCCTCCCAACACGCCCTTCGCGGCGCGATCCGTCTCCGCCGCGTAGCGCCGGGCCGTGTAGGCCTCGCCGAGCGTGCCTAGGATCGCGCCGGTCTCGGCGTCGGCCACCGCGAGGATTTCCGATTGCGCCGATTCGAACAGCGCCATCGCCGCCTTCACATTGTCTTCCGGACGCAGCGTGGTCGAAAGTAAGCGAGCGAGGTCGGAAATCGACGTGGAGTCCTCCTCTTGGGCATGCGCTTCGGGCACGGACACGAGACCAGCGTAGCGTCCGCGCTCATCCCTGAGAACGACGAAATGCGCGCCGCCGAGCGGATGAGCGGCGCGAAATTCGGACAGCGTCGCTGAAGAGCGGATGATAGGCGGATTGCGATACATCAGGCGCGCGACCGTGAGGTCGCGTATCCAACCGACGTCATGCGCGCCGAGGATGGTTTCGCCGCGCAGGTGCAGCCGCCACGTCGAAAATGAGTAGCCGAACGTTGCGCGCACCGTCAGGCTCGTTGCGATGCAGGCCGCCAGCACGCCTCCGGCGACGGCGAGATCGCCGGAGCTTTCGAGCACCAGAAACGTCATCGTCAGCGGACCTCCGACGATCGCGACGCCGAGCGTGCCCATCCCGGCGAAGATGCAGGCGGTCGGATCGAGCGCCAGCGTGGGAAAGGCGGCGCCGGCGCCGAGTGCGAACAGCTTGCCGAGCAGCGCGCCGACGAATATCGAGGCGAAGAAAAGGCCGCCGCGAAAACCCGACGCGAGCGAAACCAGGCAGGCCGTCAACTTCAGCACGATCAGCGTGACCAGCGTCAAGGCGGGAAGGGCGCGTGGAACATCCAGACCAAGGGCGCCGTGTCCGGCGCCCAGAACCTGTGGCGTATAGCTCGCGAAAACTGCGAGGATGATTCCGCCGGCGACGGGCCGCGCCCATGGCGGCAAGGGGCTCGCCTGAAAGCCTCGTTCGACGAAGGCGGCGGCGCGCATCGCCCCGACGCCGAGCGCCGCCGATACGAGTCCGAGCGCGACGAGAGCCAGCTGATTGGCTATCGTCAGCACGGCCGGCGGCGGAGCGGTGAGGAAATAAGGGGCGCCGCCGAGCCCCTTCACCGTCAGTGTGGCCGACAAGGAGGCCGCGATGATCGGGCCGGCGTTGCCGAGCGAGTACGCGCCCACGATCAGTTCGAAGGCGTAGAAGGCGCCCGTCAGCGGCGCCGCGAAAGCGGCCGCGATCGCCCCCGCCGCGCCACAACCGACCAGAGTGCGCAAGTCCTGCCTACGCAGACGCAAGAGGATACCGGTCCACGAGGCGATCGCCGAGCCGATTTGGGCGTAACCGGCCTCGAGGCCCACCGAGGCGCCACAGCCGTTGGAGATCAGGGTTTGCGCGACCACGACGAGGCCGTCGCGGACCGAGAGTTTTCCGCCGTGCAAGGCGTTGGCCTCGATTGGATCGACGGCCGCGGGCGATTTTCGCGCGCGCCGCCATCGATCCATGAGCCCGAGTGCGAGCCCGCCGAGACAAAGCGAAGTCAGCGCCGCGATCGGGCTAACCCTGGCGCGTGCGCTCAGCCGCTCGTCGAACGCCAGGCCGTAGATCCAAACGTGCGCGAGTTCCGCGATTTTCGTCATCGCGATCACGCAGACGCCCGCGACGGCGCCGACAAGGATCGCGACCGCCACCTGCGAAAGAGCGTTCGAGCGGACAAACGCGCGCAGGGCCGCCGTCGAAGCGGCGAGCGAGCGCCGGGGAAGGATCGTCATTGCCGGACGCGTGTCGCCGTCATGCCTCGACGTATGGACCATTTCGCAGGCGCGCGGGCAGCAAAAAAATCCTCGCAGCCGCGAATCCAGGCCGACGCCCACATGACAGTCTACGAGGACGCCGCCTGGATAGCCGGCTCGAGGTTGGGCATTGCGACGAGCAACCCCGTCAGGCGGCCTCTTCGACGTCGCGCTCTTCGCCTTCGGCCCCTTCGGGTTTGGGTGTGCGCTTCTGATTTTTCATCAGCTGCGCCTCGATCACCTTCAGCGCTTCGATCTCGGTGAGCTTCTGAACCGCC
Organism: Roseiarcus sp.; assembly: GCA_036502445.1. Taxonomy (GTDB): domain Bacteria; phylum Pseudomonadota; class Alphaproteobacteria; order Rhizobiales; family Beijerinckiaceae; genus Roseiarcus. Next base: position 24,305 of record DASXYQ010000381.1, read on the forward strand.
GCTATCTCGCGCATCAGCCGATCAAGCGCGGCCTCGTAGAGTTGCCGCTCGGAATAGGACTGCTCCGGCTGCGCCTCCGAGCGGAAGAGGTCGCGCACGACCTCCGCGATCGCATTGATGTCGCCCGAATTGATCTTGGCCTCGTATTCCTGCGCGCGCCGCGACCACATCGTGCGCTTGATGCGCGCACGGCCCGTCAGGATCTCGAGCGACCGACGCGCGACATCGGGCTCGGACAGTTTGCGCATGCCCACGCCGGTAACCTTCGAAGTCGGGACGCGCAGGGTCATCTTGTCCTTGGTGAAATTGATGACGAACAGTTCCAGCTTGAAGCCGGCTACCTCTTGTTCTTCCATAGCCACGATTTGGCCTACCCCATGCGCGGGATACACCACAAATTCGTTCAGTTTGAATCCGTTCCGATTTCCAGTGTTTTTCATGTTTTTCTGTTCGCCGCCTTGTTCATCTCGTTCGTTCGATCTCGTGGGCGAAGTCGCCTTGGGCTCCTTCGCCACAACGGGCGGTCGCGCCGCCACGGCCGCGCTGAGCCGCATGGCCGATTCCGTCTCCAGAGCGACTGGCGCCGGGGAGACGGCTGCCGCCCCGACAGCCGCCGGCTTGTCGACCGACGGTTCGGGCGCCTTCACTTTCAATCCCGCCTCCGCCGTCTCAACGCTCGCGCGGGCAGCTGGCTTGCGCTCGATCGCCACCTTTCCAGTCGGCGCGCCGCTCGCATCTACGGCTCTTTCCGCCGCGGCTCCGCGAGCAACTTCAGCTCCGTCAGCCGCAGAAGACGCCTTCTTCTCCGTCGAACCGCCAGCACGCGATCGCCTCGCAGAAGCGGGCCGTTTGGCCATGCGCTTTGAAGTCCCCGGGATGGGCGGCTCCGTCTCGGGCTTGGACGCTTTCTTGCTCGTTTTCTTGCGCGCGGCCATGTGCCCACATCTCCAAACGCGAGACGAACAATCCCAAGCGCCGCCCGCAATCACTCAGAAGGTCAGACGCGTCTCCCCGGATCGCCGCCCGGAACGCGACTGCCATATTAACGTTCCCTTTAGCACAATTTTCGAGCCGAATCAAAAGGTATGCGCGTTGGGCGCAAACTGTAGGGGCCGGTAGTTAAGCCAAAGGCGCCGATTTAGATGAAAAGCCGTCAATCGCCTTCGCCTGGCCGGTCGGAGAAGAATTCCGCCAGCTTCCCCGGCCGTCCGTCATACTCCTTCGCGTCCGGGGGAGGATCGCGCTTGACCGTAATATTGGGCCAGACCTTGGCATAATCGGTGTTGATTTTCAGCCAAGCTTCGAGATTCGGCTCAGTATCCGGCTTGATGGCCTCGGCCGGGCATTCGGGCTCGCATACCCCGCAATCGATGCACTCGTCGGGGTGGATGACCAGCATGTTCTCGCCTTCGTAGAAGCAGTCGACCGGACAGACTTCCACGCAGTCCATGTATTTGCACTTGATGCAATTTTCAGTTACTATGTAAGTCATTGCGCGACCCCTTTGTGCGATCTTGCCTCGTCCGGAACTGAGCCGAGAGCGAATCGCCCCGCCGGTTTCGTGAAGCGTCCGGCGCCTTTTCCGTCCGACCTTCACCGGATAGATGTGGTCGCGAGCGCGTTCCCGCTACGTCCTTTTGTCGCGTCTTTCAAGCAAAGGCTTGAGGGCGAGCAATTTGGCGAACGGGGAATCCATATCCACGGGTTGGGGTCGATGCTCTTTTTTGACCGAAGCGTTGGCGGCATCCTTCGCGCCGCGCGCCGGTTCAGACGCTTTGGCCTCTTCGGCGCGAGAACCCTTGTGCGGGCGCCCTCGACCGCGCTCGTGACGATGCGGGGCTCCGCCATCGCGTCGGGAAGCTTCGCGCGGTCCCTCGTTCGCCGCCGGAGCGGGCGTCTCGCCGGCGACGGGCGCGGACGTCTCGGCGGCAGCGTCTTGGGTGGAAGCCTCGGGGCGCGGCGCCGTATCGCGCGGCCAGTGGCGGCGCCGGTCCCGGGCTTGTCCCGGCGGCCTCGCGGCTTCGCCCCCGCCGGAAGGCGCGGTTGGAATTGACCGGGCTGCGGGCTGCGGGCGACGGCGCGGCGCAGGGCGCCACACCTCGATCCATTCGTCCTCCGTCGGCGGCGGCTCCGCGCCCGCCTCGGCGCCCTCGACGACGGGCGTTTCCCCTTGGTCGGGGGACTCGACGGCGGGCGTTTCCCCTTGGTCGAGGGACTCGACGGGCGGCGTTTCCCCCTTGTCGAGGGACTCGATGGCCGGCGTTTCCCCTTGGTAGAGGGACTCGACGGGCGGCGTTTCCCCCTGTTCGGGGGACTCGATGGCGGGCGTTTCCCTTTGGTCGAGGGACTCGACGGCCGGCGTTTCTCCTTGGTCGAGGGGCTCGACGTGCGGAGTCTCGAGGGCCTCGACCGGCGCCGTTTCCGAGACGGTCGGCGCTTCCTGCATTTCGGCGGGCTGGATGGGCGCCGTCGGCGCCGCCTCGCCGAGATCCGGCTCCGGCTCGGCCGAAGGCGTCGGCTCGACGGCTTCGATCGCATTGGCGAAGTCGCCTTCGATGGACTCCGTCGAGGCAACAGCGATGTCGGACCCGGGGGCGGTCTCCGCGGCTACCGAGTCCGCATCGCCGGCTTCCGCGACCGTCGCTGGGGGCGCTTCGATCGGGTTCATCGAGGCGATGTGTTTTCGGGTCGCCGCCTCGAACTCTGATTTCTTGACGCGGTGGCTCTCGTACCCGAGGGAGCGAAGGATCGAAGCGAACGATTCGCCGGAACAGCCCGTCAGCGACGTCATTTGCGGCGAAACGACGAATCCGGAGGCTTCGGACGGCGGCATGCCGCCCGGCCGCAGGTGATCGGGGATCGCGGCGCGAATGAGGTCGTTCAGCCGCTCCACGATGTCGATGCGAACCACCCTGTCGCCGCATAGCCGGAATCCGGCGACTCGATAGGTGTCGGCGGCGAGCGGCGCCTCGGCCGCGAAAGAGGTGCGGCCCGCCGCGGCGAAGGTCAGCAGACGCTCGGCGCCGGCCTCGCCGCGGCGCAGGCCCCAAAGCTGCGAACAGAGCGTCCGCGCGCCCGGCTTCAACAAGGCGGGCACGAAGATGTACATGGATCCAAAGCGCACGCCCAGCTTGCGCAGGGTGGAGCGTGCGCTCTGATCGAGAGTTTTGACCTGCTGACGCACCCGCTCCCGCTCGAGCACGCCGAGCGACTGCGCGATGCGATTGGCGAGGGCGCGAACCGGCTCGACGACGGCGGCGCCGGGCTCGGCCAGCGCCTCGAGCGGACCCAAGACCTTGCTGACATGCGCCTTGATCCAAAGCGCGAGACGCGCCTCGACAGCCTCGCGGCTCTCGGCGGACAAAGCTTCGTCGGCGAGCAGGACGGCTCTCGGCTTCAACAGTTCCTCGCCCGCGATCAACCTGGCCACCGGATCGCCGAGCCATCGGATCAACCCGTCGCTGGCCAAGACGATGGAATCGTCCACGGATTGGGAAAAGCGGGCCGCGCGCGCGGTCAACTCTTTTCCGAGCTCCGCGCTCGCGGTTGGATCCGCGGCGGACGCGTCGGATTCCGGGCCGGCGGCGGCGAGAACCTGGAAACCGCGAACATTCGACCAATCGGGGATCGGCGCCACCGGCGCGCTGGCGAGCGCGTCGTTGCCCTGCGTCGATTCGGCATCAACCATCGCGGACCCTTCAGCTCGTCGCCCCGAAAGCCCCATTCATCCTCGAACGGGCCGTGTCGATCGGCCGGGGCGCGATTTTGGCGGCGAAGCTCTTTACCCGACCGGGCGGGCTCTGCCAATGGCGCCTTGCGAGCCGATCGTATCGGGGCATGGCGCGCGGGCTCGGGCCCGCGTACCGTCGAAGTTTGATTCTATGGGTAGGCATGTTCAAAAGCTTCTTTTCCGTCGGCGGCCTCACGGCCCTGTCGCGCCTGACGGGCTTCGCGCGCGAGGTCATGATCGGCGCGCTGATGGGCGCGGGTCCGATCGCCGACGCGTACTTCGTCGCGCTCAGGCTACCCAATCAGTTCCGCGCGATTTTCGGCGAGGGGGCGTTCAACTCGGCCTACGTTCCCACCTATTCGCGGGTGCTGGTCACGTATGGAGGCCCCTCTGCGACGCTTTTCGCGAGCCGAATCCTCTCGCTGCTGGTGATTTCGCAGCTGGCGTTGCTCGCCTTCGCCTACGCCTACACGCCGCTCATGGTCCAGCTGATTGCGCCCGGCTTCGACGCCGATCCGCAAAAGTTCAACATGGCCGTCGCCATGACGCGCATCACTTTTCCTTATCTCGCCTTCATCACGATCGCGACCCTGAACACGGGGACGCTCAACGCGCACGGGTTCTTCGCGGTCGGCGCCTTCGCGCCGGTGCTGCTGAACCTCTTCATCATGGCTTTCCTTGCGATCGCCTTTCTGTTTCCGAACCCGGGAATCGCGGCGAGTTGGGGCGTGCTCGTATCGGGCCTCGCGCAATTGCTGTTGCTGATCGCCGAGGCCCGCCGACGCGGGGTGCTGGAACGGCTGGCCTTCCCGTGGCCCGACCCGTACGTCCTGCAATTTTTCCGCGCGCTCGGACCCGCCGTGATCGGCTCGGCCGGTCAGCAGATCGCGATCCTCGCCGACACGATCCTCGCCTCGGGAATGCCGACGGGAGCGGTGGCCTCGATCAATTACGCGGATCGGCTCTACCAGCTGCCCCTGGGCGTCATCGGCGTCGCAGCGGGAACCGTGCTGCTGCCGGAGATGACGCGGCGTCTGGCGGGGAATGATCCAGGCGGGGCGGCGAGGGCGCAGAACCGCTCGATCGCGGTTTCACTGGCGCTGTCCGCGCCGTTCCTCGTCGGCTTCTTGATGATTCCGGACGAACTGATTCGCGGCGCCTATATGCGCGGCGCGTTCGACGCCGAGGCGGCGCAACGCTCGGCGAATGTTCTGCAAGCTTATGGGATCGGCCTGATCCCGATGGTGCTGATCCGATCCGCCGTCGCGACGTTCCAGTCGCGCGGCGACACGAAGACGCCGATGCTCTGCTTCTTCGGCGGTCTGGCGGTCAATCTCATCTTGAAGGTGACGCTCTCGCACCACCTCGGCGTCGTCGCCCTGGCGCTCGGCACCGCGGCGGGCGCCTGGATCAACTTCAGCCTGTTGATCCTGATCGGCCGGCTGCGCGGCTTCGCGCTGACGGAAGATCGCCTGTACGAGAATATCGCGCTCATGTTGTTCGCCGCCGCCGGAGCCGCGCTCGCGACGCCTGCCTTGCTAAGTT